>DBRT01000010.1 GCA_002306335.1 Caryophanales bacterium UBA1361 | reverse complement strand
ATGGGTCTAAAACCATCTGGTGAGATGTATTTAAAAACAATTTATATTTTAACTAAGACAGTCCATCCTGTTCGGTCAATTGATATTGCTGAATACATGAATTTTTCTAAACCAAGTGTGAGTCGCGCTGTCGGTAATTTACGGAAAGAAAAGTATATAAGCGTTAATGAAGACGGTCACATTTTCCTTACGCCTAAAGGGCTTGATGCTGCACAAAATATATATGACAGACATAAAGTGCTAACTAAGGCGCTGCGTATTTTAGGAGTAAGTGAAGAGACGGCACTTAATGACGCTTGTGAAATCGAACATATTATTAGCGATGAATCCTTTGAAGCACTTAAACAGTACTTAAAAAATAAATAATACTTAAACTTCATAAAAATAAAGGGCTGCTTATGAATATAATCTTCATTAACAGCCCGTTTTTAATAATCATTTCTTGTTTTATTTAAGCGACTTATAATGTTTACGATAATATGACTTAATGTCAATATTTGTCGTGGGACACCCACCACAACTAACCCCACATCCTGTTTCGCCTTTTTGTCTTTTTTTAACAAAATAAAGAATAGTGCTAGTTAGTACAACAATAATAAATATAATCGTGAATATTTCTGTCCAATGCAAAATTTTAATCTTCCTTTGTTATTCATTTTCTAATAGTAATTCTTGTTTCTTTTTATGGCGATCATAAATAATAAGCAAGGCAATTAATAGTGCTATAACTGGTATCGTTATCGCCAGTGTCCACACATAAGCGAAACTAACATAAGTTAATGCGCCTAACCCATAACTTAAAAGGAACCAATAAGCAATTGTCCACCGATATACTTTGCGATTACTTAATTCACCTTTAGCTGTAGCAATAGCCGCAAAACAAGGAATAGTTAGTAAGTTGAACACGCTAAAGGCCACAACAGCAGCGTTGCTTAGTCCAATCGCTTCGACAATACCGGTAAACCCATCTACATCAATAATACTCGCTAGTGTTTCCGCTGTTGCGGTAACATTTTCTTTGGCCACTATACCTTGGATTGAAGCGACCGTTAATGTCCAGCCGTGTTCACCAGCTTGTACACCAAAACCAAGCGGTGTAAATAAGGGCTGAATAAATGAACCAAGACTTTGTAAAATTGAGCCTGTACCATTTTCATCGACCATTTGCCAATCCCAACCAAAGTTTGCTAAAAGCCAAATCACGATCGTCGACGCTAAAATGATAGTAAATGCTTTGATGACAAAGTGTTTACCTTTGTTATAAACATGACGCGTGAGTGCTTTTAATTGGGGCGTACGATATGTTGGTAATTCCATAATAAAGGGTGGTACTTTTTCTCTTTGCGTTGTTTTATTCATTACTATAACTGAAACAATCGCTACTAAAATACCAAGCATATACATGGAAAAAGTAAAGAGCCCAGCATCAACACCAACTGCTGCTGCTATCGCTGCGGCAATAATGGCAATAAATTCAGCTTTTGCGCCACAAGTGAAAAACGGAATAACGCGAATTGTTTTAATTCTTTCTTTTTCAGTCGCTAGTGTGCGTGTATTAATCATTGCAGGAATTGCACAGCCAAAGCCCATAATCATTGGAATAAAAGCACGACCAGAAACACCAAATTTACGGAAAATACGATCTAACATAAAGGCAATACGAGCCATATATCCACTATCTTCCATAATCGAAAAGAAAGTGTAAAGAATCATAATTTGTGGGACAAACCCTAAAACAGCAGTAACACCGTTTAATAGCCCGTCATAGAAAAAACCAACGACCCATTCAGGAGCATTCCATTTAAGTAATAGTGCTTTAATTCCTAAAGATATCAATCCCAGTATTCCAGTTTCATTATCACCTGCTAGTACATGGAAAAATTCACCAATAGAATTAATCCCGCCATCAGTGTAAATAAGGCCGGCGAATGGTCGATATTCTTCGCCACCTACCATAATACTTAAGAAACCTTCATAACCTTCACCAAAATTAACACCAAAAGCATTTAAAAATAGTAGGTCTCCACTGAAAGTAAAATGAAATACAAAAAATAAGGCGCCAATCATGATTAGCATTCCGAATATTTTATGCGTTAACACTTGGTCAATCCGGTCAGATTTTGTCCATTTTTCTTTTTCACTTTTATGCGGTTTTGTACTTATTTCCGCGCATAATGGGGTTAAAAACTGATAACGTAAGTCAGCAATTACAGCTTCATAGTCTTCTTTATCTTGTGCCATTAATGATTGAACATCAGCGTAAGCTTCTTTATTTTCAGACTCTTCGATCTCATCTTTTTCTAGTGCCTTAATCGCGTGAAATAACGGATTAGCAATTTTATATTTTTTATAAATTTCGGTAACTTTTTCGATTTTTTTATCAGTAATAACACTATAAGCTTCACGTTTCTTATTCGCTTCAGCTTTTGTTACTTTCATTAAATTATCTAGCCCTTTTTCTTCTAATGCAGAAATCGGCACTACAGGGATTTTTAATTTTTCTTTAAGTTTTGCATAGTCAATTGTTTTGCCACTTTCCGCTAGAGCATCAGTCATATTCACAGCAAGAACAACAGGAACATCGATTTCTAAAAGTTGTGTTGTCATATATAAATTACGCTCTAAGTTAGTTGCGTCAATTACATTAATAACAACATCAGGATTTTCTTTTAATATATAATTTCGTGAAATAACTTCTTCAGGGGTGTAAGGAGATAAAGAATAAATACCTGGTAAGTCAATAATGTCAATGCCTTCTCTATCTTTACCTTTGCCTTTAAAATAATAAGTTCCGCTCTTCTTTTCAACAGTAACACCTGGCCAATTACCAACATACGCCGTTGAACCAGTCAAACTATTAAAAAGTGTTGTTTTTCCAGAATTTGGATTACCTAACAAGGCAACTCTAATATTTTTCTTCATCTTATTTATCACCTTTCGCATCTAAATCTGTAACTCTAATTACAATTAAATCGGCTTCACTTTTACGAATAGATAATTCATAACCGCGTAATGTAAGTTCTAAAGGATCACCAAGTGGCGCTTGTTTACGCAAAAACACTTCAGCGCCTGGTGTTAAACCCATATCTAGAAGCCGACGCCGTAACCGTCCTTGGCCACTTACTAAGTGGATTACTCCGCTTGTACCAATTGGAACAATACTTAGTTTTGCTAAATCTCCAACTTTAATAATTATTTTTTCTTCATTCATATTGCTACCATTCTTTATGCGATAGTTATTAGCTTGGCAATGTCATAATTAAGGGCAAGACGTGTTTCATTTACTAAAATAATCGTGCCTGTTTTACCTTGTGACATAATCCTAAGTGATTTACCTTTAATAATTCCTAGCGACGCTAAATATTGACGAAGCTTATCTGTTCCCGAAACTTCTAAAATGACATAATCGCGTTCAGTATTTGCTATTGGTAATATCATAAAATCTCCTAGTTAGCCATTGCTAACAAGAATATGTTAGCCGTTGCTAACCGGTATTTCAAGCAATATTGTAAATTTTAAAAAATATTCATAAATTTACATCGAAACATTTATTGTTATAGAGTTTATTAATGTGATAGAGTCGTTTTATAAACAGTTAAAAAGAGCACCAATTGTAAAATATATTCATAATTTCTGCATTTTTTAATATTGTTGTGCTTTTTTTCTAACTATGTGTTAGAATTTGCTTGTGTTAATCAAATAATTGATTAATAGTAGGAGGAACAGCAAAAAACTATGGATTATAATGCATTGCTTCCGATAATCTTTTATCTTTGCGCCTGTTTCTATAGTTTTTTTGGCATATATACTTTGGCCACTAATGCGAAAAGTCGCACGAATTGGCAGTTTTTCTTCCTAATGATTTCGTTAACAATTTGGTCATTTACATATGCAATGGCCTACTCTGTTGATAGTGCTGAAACAAGAATAATGTGGAAGTCACTTGGTGTTTTTGGGTGGAGCCTTTTTTATGCTTTTTTCCTCCGCTTCGCCATAATTCTAACGAAAAGAAAT
>DBRT01000009.1 GCA_002306335.1 Caryophanales bacterium UBA1361 | reverse complement strand
TATGAAACTAAGAAATTTATTATGGCTCCCAATTGCGGCAATGTTACTAAACAGTTGTGCACTTGGTAAGAAAGTCGAACCAAGCGTTGCGCAAGAACGCGCCCTTGCCGCGACTAAAGCAAATGAAGAAGCAGAAATTGATACGCAAGCGATTACGAGCAAAAGCGAATTTTCAGAAACAATTAAAAGTTATGAAGGTGAAACTGTTGTAACTGAAACAATTACTTCAAAATTTGAATCGTCATTTAAAGCAAAAGGCTTACATGGTGATACACCAGAATTTGCCGCAACTTACAAAGAAATGATGGAAGAAAAAGTTGATGGCGTTGAAACATATTATGTAAACCATGAAGAAGCATTTTATTTAAAGGATAGTTGGCTTTTTGGCGATTTCTCTACGACTGTTCGTGAAAGAGGCGAAACCGAAACTGAAGAAAACAAAGGAAAAGTTAAAATAGTTCCAATTGACTTTAAAGTTGTTTCCGTGTTTGATTACTTATCTGGCTTCTCGGCAGGTGAATATCAATTTGGTGCTCCTAATGAAGAAGAACTTGCTATACTCTTTCAGGTTGCTTCAGAAATTGAAGCCAAAGAACTTTTTGGCAAACTTACAATTACCTATAAGTTAGATGTTAAATCACTCGTGCTTATTATGTTATTAGCCTTTGGTCTAGATTTAGATGCAATGACTGAAGAAGAACGTGAAGCATTTGACACTGAACTTAATACAATGGTTGAAGAAATGAGTAAAGTTATGTCAATTAATAAATACCAAATGACCCTTGGTATTTCTAAAGATGGTTATGTTGAAAAAATACGGACTGATATTGATATGGTTACTAACGAATATAACGAAGAAGTCGAACCAAAAGTATTAGTTGCTAGCGAAGAATTAAAGACATTTACTGAATCAACTATGGAAATTAATAAAAAGCTTACAATTAAGTATCCAAATATTGATGATTATCCAGAAGCGCAACCAATAATAAGATAAAACAATTATTGCTATTAATGACAAGAGTCGCTGCGGCGACTCTTTTTTAAATTGCCACACTGATGAAAAAATTAGTGTGTTGTAAAGGTAAAAAAGTGAGTCTCCTAATGCCAGTTATTACGATTTTACACATTAAATTGTGTAATTTATAATTAGTGAAATAACCGTGTTTTGCCGCTGTTTTACCATTAAACAACAAAAAAGTGTATATACTTACGCGTATTTGAATGTTAAGATGAAGGTGTAGCAATAGGTAAGGAGGTACTTTGCTATGAAAAGAAAAAGAATGTTATGGCTACCACTTTTAGCCCTACTTCTTGGCGGATGTTCGGTCGATTTTGATTTTGGACCAACATCAAAAGATTCAGAAGGAGGAGGCGGAGGCACAACCTCACAAACAGGTGGAGCCGTCAGTAGAGACGAAGCTAATAGCCGTGTTACCGCGGCATTTACTAATTCAGATATCGCTGATGCTACAACATATCAGCAAACAACATTACAAGAAGTAACTGATGATACTAAAGAATATGTTAACGACGCTCTTAAGTATCATGTAGTTGAAAATACGAACTCTAATGTGGTAGTTAAAGCAACAGGACTACAAACTGATGATCCAGTAGCGAAGGTAACGGGTGAACTCCTTGAAGACATGACTGAAGACGGTGTTGAAACATATAAGCTTATTGATAATCGTGAGTTTTATTACGCTAGTGAATGGATTTATTATCATAATGCTACGCGTAAGCGTTATGGTAACCCAGAAGAACCGTTTATTGACACTGAAGTAAAACTAAAACAACATATGGGTCCAACAAATGGCCAACAACTAGCGAAAGGACTTGAAGGGTTTGATTTAGGTGACGCACCAGTGCCGACAATGTTTATTGGCTCAGAATTAGATGTTTTACAACAAACAGCAAATATTACTGCGACGAAAAATGGGAGAAATATCACTGTCATCTATAGCATAAACAAAGATGCGTTTATTGCGATGATGGAAAGCGGCTTACGCGGAATTCTCTTTAGTGAAGAAATGACAAGTGAAGAACGGGCAGAAGCCGAAGAATTTCTGCAGTGGTATGTTGCGCTCCTAGAAGAAGTGCTCGATCTCAGAGAGTACAAGATTACAATTGGCGCAGATGGTAATGATCACTTAACGCAAGTGCGCGCGGACTTTGAATTAATTACAACAATGGTTTATGAACCAAGTGAAACATATCCGGAAGGATATACACAAGTTGGCAAATTGAGTGGTTTCCTTGATATGAAACCAAAATTCAATGAAGAGTTCACTATCACATTACCAGACTTTAGTGATTATGAAGAAGGCATAATATTTGAATAAATTCTAAAATAAGCTAAATGGAGGGAGCCGCAAATGCGGCTCTTTCTTTTGATTTTATAATTATAAAAATATTTAGTGAAACACGATTCAGTGAAACACGATTCACTTAGATTAGTCTTTAAGAAAATAAATATATTTTGATACAATAGTTTTAATTACGAATAATTAAAGGTGTTATGTCATGGAAAAATGGGATTTATATACAAAGGATGAAAAGAAAACAGGGAAAATTGTTGATAAAGGCGCATTAATACCTGAAGGCTATTATCATATTATTGTTGAAACATTAATTAAGCACACAGATGGTACATATTTAGTGATGCAACGCTCCTATGATAAAAAAGAATATCCCGGGAAATATGAAGGAAGCTGTGGCGGTTCAATTAAGGCTGGTGAAACAAAAGAAGAAGGAGCAATCCGTGAAGTATTTGAAGAATCAGGATTAGTCATTAACGAAGTAACACCAACTTATTACTTTATCCAAAAAGATGTACCAGCAATTAATCAAGGGTATTTAGCGATTATAAGCGCGAAAGATAAAACAATTAAATATCAAAAAGAAGAAACAATTAATCATAAATGGTTAACACTAAAAGAATTAAAAGCATTTATTAAAAGTGATGAATATAATGAAAGTCACGCAAGTAGGTTAGTAACATACTTAGATTCACTAAATGAATAAATGGTAGAATAATGATTAATAACTAAAAGGAAGAAATTATTATGAAGGAAACTAATAAGAAAACCCGTCTCAAAGGGTTTATGAAAACAACAGTCCTAAGTTTTCAGCATATGTTTGCGATGCTCGGTGCGACTGTGCTTGTGCCAATGCTAGCGGGTCTATCAATTTCTATTACCCTTATTACCGCAGGGATTGGGACAATCATTTTCTATTTTGTGACAAAAAGGAAAGTACCAGTATTTCTTGGTTCAAGTTTCGCTTACTTGCCAGCACTGATGAGTATTATGGCGGAAAGTGGCGAAGTGGGGAGTCTTGCGTGGCAACAAAATATGGGCAAACTAGTAATTGCTATTTTCTTTACTGGTGTAATGTACCTCATTTTTGCCGGAGTAATTCGCCTAATTGGTGTTGAAAAGGTGCGAAAAATGTTTCCGCCGCGTGTCGTCGGTCCTGTGATTATTGTGTTAGGGATG
>DBRT01000028.1:28812-40320 GCA_002306335.1 Caryophanales bacterium UBA1361 | reverse complement strand
TCTTTATCTGTTTCTAATACAAGAGTGTAACTATTTGTTAATATTTTAGCTTTGAAAACATTATTAATAATTTCGTCAATGTCATAACGGTAGGGTGGGTCAATAATAACAATAGAAACGGAATTAGGCTTAATCTTCGCTAAAGCACTCTTATAATCTTCAAAATATAAATTATAAGGCTCTTCAATCATTTGTAAGTTTCTAGTTAATACATCATATGTTTTACTATCATTTTCACAGAAAATACCATGAGCAGCGCCACGGGAGATTGCTTCAATACCAAGTGCCCCAGTACCGGAAAATAAATCAAGAACTGTCTTGCCGTTTATATAATCACCCACTGCTGAAAAAATTGCTTCTTTCACACGGTCTTTTGTTGTTCGTGTTTTCTCGTCAAAAAGGGCAATAAGGTGGCGATGTCGATACTTTCCAGCAATTACTCGTCCTTTAGCAAGCATTTAATCTCCTTTTTTATTCCCACTGCATTTGTCAGTTCTTCTGTGATATTTTTATACATTTTATTAACAAGATTATATTGCTTGTTGTAGCGTTTTACCAGTGGTTCATTATCTAAAACATACTTTAATTTATAAAGAGTACTGCATTTTGCTTTAACCGCTTTATTTTCTAAATCACACGACTCAAGCAAACTATTAATCTCTTCTTGCAAGGCGTCATATTGCTCAATCAGTGCCTTAACTGTGCTATCTTTTAGCATTGCTTTTTCATATTCTTTCAAAAGTAAAACACTTGGATGCTCTTCAAGATTCTGATGTAAATCAAGCGCTAATTCATATAGTTTTTGGTTCATAAACTAATTATACAAGAAATGATGAATTATCATATAGCGTTAATACTCACTTGTTAACACAAATGTGTTAAAATATTTCCGGAGTTAAAAGAATGCTGAAAATATTTAAAGATAGTGATCCCTTATTACGCAAAAGAGCCGAACAAGTTTCGCTCCCACTTTCAGATTCTGATCGAGAACTCGCCCTTGCAATGCTTGAGCATTTAAAGGAAAGCCAAGACCCGCTTTTTGCTGAGGAACATAACTTACGACCAGGAGTAGGTTTAGCTGCTCCACAAGTTGGGGAGAGTAAACAAATTATTGTCGTTCATATCCCCCGTGGTAAAACTGAAAGATTAACATATGTTCTCGCAAATCCGATTATTATATCTTCTTCTGTGCGCCGTGCATATTTACGCAGCGGTGAAGGCTGTTTATCAGTGGACGAAGACCATCCTGGTCATGTATATCGTCATTACAAAATAAGAGTAAAAGCTTTTGATATCTTAAACAACGAAGAAGTCGAAATAAATACTTTTGGTTATCCTGCTATCGTATTGCAACATGAGATTGATCATCTCCATGGTGTCTTATTTTATGACCGGATTAATGAGGAAAACAAAGTTCGATATCCGGACGCTCTCTCTTTGTAGAGACTTTTAAATTTACATTTAATTATTAATTTGGCATAATAAATAAGATATTGATCTAAATATTTAATAATTCTAGGAGATAATTATGGCTATTAATTCAAAATTTGAAATGCCGGTTTCTATTTATGCCCTTGGTGGTTTAGGTGAGGTCGGTAAAAACATGTATGTTGTTGAAGATGAAAAAAACATCCTACTTTTTGACGCTGGTGTATTATTCCCCGAACAAGATTTACCTGGTATTGATTATGTTATTCCTGATTTTGCCTATTTACGCGATAATGCACGCAAAATAAAAGCACTTTTTATTACTCACGGTCACGAAGACCATATTGGGGCAATCCCGTTTCTAGTTCAGGTTGTACCAGTACCTGTTATTTATGCACCCCCACTAGCAGCAGCGCTCATTCGTCATAAATTACAAATGATGCGTATTAAGACACCCGTTAACATTGTCGAATACGATGGCGATACAGTAGTAAAATTTGGTAGTATGACTGTTAGTTTCTTTGCCGTGACACACTCTATCCCTGATTGTTACGGATTTTGTGTTGATACTGAACATGGCCGTGTTGTTGGGACTGGCGACTTCAAGATTGACCTAACACCAATTGGGCGCCAAATGGATTTAGGTAAAATTGCTGAACTTGGTAATGAAGGTGTTGATCTCTTTTTAAGTGATTCGACGAATGCCGAACATGAAGGTTTTACCCCAAGTGAAAGAACCGTCATCAGTGCTATTAATGAAATCTTTGCAAACACAAGTGGACGACTAATTATTTCTACATTCTCAAGTAACATCAGTCGTATCCAACAAATTGTTGAAGCAACAGTTAATTATAGGCGTAAAATCATTATTATTGGTCGTTCAATGGAACGCGTTGTTTCTGCTTCTCGTGACTTAGGATATATTAAAATTCCTGACGCTAGTATTGTCGATGTAGGTAAGTCATCAACACTAAAACCAGAAGAAACAGTCGTGCTTTGTACTGGTTCACAAGGTGAACCGATGGCAGCACTTTCGCGTATTGCCGATGGTACCCATAAAGATATTAGTATTATTCCAGGTGATACTGTCGTATTTAGTAGTTCACCAATTCCCGGTAATAGCGTCGGGATTGACCGCGTTGTTAACCAATTAACTAGACTTGGAGCGACAGTTTTAACAAACAGTATTTTACGTAATATTCATAGTTCTGGTCACCCTTCGCAAGAAGAATTAAAACTAATGTTGCGCCTTGTGCGTCCAAAATATTTCATGCCAGTTCACGGTGAATATCGGATGCTGAAACTACATGCCGAACTTGCAGCAAAGGTCGGTGTTCCCCTTGAAAACTCTTTCGTACTAAAAAACGGTGAAACTTTAGAATTACGTAATGGCAAAGTAACACGTGGTCGTTCTTTCCCAGTCGCCGATATTTATATTGATGGTAATTCTACCGAAGGCATGAGTAAAGCGGTCCTAACTGACAGACGACAATTAAATCAAGACGGGATGGTCGCCGTGCTTATTGCTGTTGATCCAAAGAAAAATGAACTTTTAGTGCCTGTTGAAATTTATAGTCGCGGCTTTATTAATTGGAGTATTTCTAATTTATTACCAGATGCCGAAAAGCATATTAACAAAGTATTAAAGCGCCACTATGCTGAAAAAGTAACAACTTTTGGTGAAGTTAAAAACATCGTTAAGGATGAGCTCGAACCATTCTTTTATGACAAAACTGGTCGTAAACCAATGATTATTCCCGTCATCATGAGTAAAGGAATTTAGTATGTTCATCCTAGCGTCAAAGTCACCGCGCCGCCAAGAATTATTTAAATTAATTATCGATGATTTTGCAATTATCGTCCCCGATATTGATGAAAATATTCCGGTTAGCATTAAAAGCGACACCGCTAAAATAATTTCTAAATTTAAGGCTTATCATATTAAGGCAAAGTACCCTGAAGCTACTATTTTAGCGTGCGATACAATTGTGGTCATTGACGGTGAACTACTTGGTAAACCAAAAGACGAAGATGACGCTAGAAGGATGCTCACTAAATTAAGTGGGCGCAAACACCATGTTATCAGTGGCTTCACACTCGTTAGTCCCGAATTTGAAATAAACAAAAATGTTGTTACTGAAGTATATTTCAACACTTTAAGTCCTGAGCTTATTGAAGCATATATAAAAAGCGGCTCACCATTTGATAAAGCGGGAGCCTATGGTATTCAAGACGAAGAATTTAAGCTTGTCCGTGAAATTAAAGGTAGTTACTATAATGTTATGGGGCTACCGGTAGAAGAATTACGCAAGTTCATCAAAAAGTGATGCGACTTCTTTATTCACGAGTAAAACAAGTTTTGCTTGCATAACAATTACACGGTCGACACCGTGTTTTTTTAATTCTTCAATGTTTGCAAGCGACTTATCCGCAAGTGATACTGTTAAACGCGAACCGCGTAACGCTATTTCTTTAATATTATCTTCACCACCTAAAAGTGTAATAATTTCTAATTTTGAAATGCTTGGTTCAACACTTTTTGTACCCTTTTTAGGTAAACGCGGAATAACTAAAATTAATATGATTAAAAAGACAATTGCTAAAAATACAACAAAAGCTAAATACACACCATATTGCTGCAAAAACTCACTAAATGTCATGTTTACCTCCTAAAAAAGATTCATTTAATATACGGGAATAAGGACGGTTTTGACGATGAACTATTGTTATTTTTTTATTACTAAGACTCACTTTAACACTAAAAGGTATGTCACTTAATTTCTTGGTAAAAGCGTCATAACCAAAATATGTATTGGCATTTTTCCCGTTGAACACTAACACATCTTTTTCACCAATAATAAGCGGGTTAACAAGTGGCCGAAATGCACTGTTTGCAATCGGTGCTATTTTTGTGTATTCAAGTAATTCTAAATTACGATTAATCACAGCGCCGCCAATTGATTTATTGTAACCCGTACTGCCAAGCTGCGTAGCAACTAACACCCCATTACCACGATACATTTCTAGATGTTCATCATTTAAATAAACATCAAGCACAAGTGTGTGATGAACATTTTCAATCCGCACTTCGTTGACCGCATAAAAGTTACGCTTCTTATTATTTTGGGTAATTTCTGCTTTTACTAAGCGATAAGCATTAGTGTTTAGTTCTTCTTTAATAATGTTATCTAAAAGATTGTTAATATCTTCCGGACGGAAATCAGCAAAGAATCCAAGTGAACCAGTATGAATGCCAACAAACTTAATATGTTTAACTTTAGTGAGATAGCGATGGACTGCTTTTAAAAATGTTCCGTCACCCCCAACACTAAAGACAAAGTCAGGATTAACTTCATCAATCAAAAAGCCTTTTTGTAGTGCAAGTTCACATAAACTTTTACTTACATTAAGACTCTTTTCATCTTCACGCACAATTACATTAATTTTAAGGGCCATAACTTTATAAATCTTCTTTTATATTGTATCATATTGATAGAAAGAGGTAATTACTATGGCCACGAGTATTGAAATTGAAGCAAAAGCACTACTGACGAAGAAAGATTATAACAAAGTATTAAAACACTTTAAGCTAGATGTTGTTGATGGTTATATTCAGAAAAATTATTATATTGATACTGAAAATAAAGATTTGCGCAAACTAGGATTAAGTCTCCGTGTTCGCCGCTTAAATGGATACGTTATTTCTTTTAAACTACCGATGGCGGAAGGATTACTTGAAAAAACGCAAACATTAAGCCGTGAACAATTTGAAGATTTTGAAACTCATGGTAAATTCCCTGAAGGCGATATTAGTGACTTTATCGAAAGTTTATATATTAGTCCAAGTGATTTAAAGATTATTGCTACTTTAACAACATTACGCATTGAGCAAGAATATGAAGACCTAACTTTAGCGATCGATGAAAATCGTTATGGTGAACTACAAGACTTTGAACTTGAGATGGAAGCAACATCGATGAAAAAAGCCCAATATCTGCTCAAAAAAGTATGTGAAGAAGTTGGGATTGATTATAAAGAAAACCTTGTAAGCAAACAAAAAAGAGCAATGGATGCTCTTTCTGCAGTTTAATAAAATAAATAAACCTTATTTAGTAGGACAATCGTCATCAAGGCATATTTCGGTGTCTTCATTTTGTTGACGGACACCCATCATTAATTCCGCTTCCATTTGGGCGCGTCTTTCACGTGGGATAAATGCCATGATTTCTTCACTATTGTAGCCAACTTGAATCCGATTAGTATCAACCATAATCGGTCTTTTTAATACGGACGGATTATCTTTAATAAATTGCACTAATTCACTCATTGTTAAGTCATTAACATCAATATTTTTTTCTTTAATAACTTTACTACGAGTGCTGATAATATCATCAGTGCCGTTTTCCGACTTATATAAGATTTCTTTAAGTTCGGCTTCACTAAGTGAAGCAGAGAAGATGTTATGTTCTTCATATGGGATTTGTTGCTCATCAAACCATTGCTTAACCTTACGACATGACGAACAACTTGGTGATGTATAAATTTTAATCATATTCAGGACCTCCTTGTTCCGCGTATTAATATAACTTATTTACTATGTAAAAGCAATACCTGAAATGAATTTTAATTAATTTTTGACAATGTATGCGCTTAGTTGACTATAAAAATAATATAGATTATAATTTTTAAGATTAAAAGGAGTAATTATGCGAGTATTAAGTGGAATTAAACCAACCGGAAAACTAACACTTGGTAACTACATTGGGGCGTTAAAAAACTTCTCCCAATATCAAAGTCACCATGAAGTTTTCATATTCATTGCCGACTTACACGCCTTAACGCTGCCGATAGACCCTGATGAGTTACGCAATAATACAAAGTTATTAGCAGCCTTCTATCTAGCAGCCGGGCTTGATCCCAATAAAGTAACAATATTTAAACAAAGTGATGTTAGTGCTCACGCTGAATTAAATGCGATCCTACAAAACTATTTATATATGGGTGAACTTAGTCGTATGACTCAATTTAAAGAAAAAAGTCAATCAATGGATCATAGCGGTATTGGCTTAGGTTTATTTGCCTACCCCGTCTTAATGGCTAGCGATATTTTACTTTATGAGGCTAATATCGTGCCGGTCGGCGAAGACCAAATTCAACATATTGAAATTACACGCGACCTAGTTGTGCGCTTTAATAACCGGTACGGAAAAGTTTTAGTAATGCCCGAGCCACAAGTAACGCGTGTCGGTAAACGCATTATGTCACTAAGTGACCCGAGTGTTAAAATGAGCAAAAGCGAAAGCGGTAAAGGTGATATATATCTAACTGATGACTTAAAAACAATGCGCAAGAAAATTATGAGCGCTGTTACTGATTCCGGTAGTGAAATTTATGTTGATGAAGAAAATAAACCTGGGATTACAAATTTACTTACAATTTACGCTGCGCTAACTGATAAAAGCCTTGAATCATGCGCTGCGCAATTTAAAGATTACCGTTATGGCGACTTTAAAAAAGAAGTCGCTAATGTTGTTATTGATACACTTGGTCCTTTCCAAGCAAAAGCAATGTCTTTTCTTGAAAGCGGGGAAGTTGATCGCGTCCTAAGTGAAGGAGCAAAAAAAGCAACAGTTATCGCTAATAAAACATTAGTGAAAGTAAAGAAAGCAGTAGGACTTTTATGAATAAAGACAAATATTTAATTGCCATTGATCTCGATGGCACACTCTTAACTGATGATAAAAAAATCACCCCTAAAACTCGTAACTATCTAAATGCCCTTCACGATGAAGGACATTTAATTGTCATCGCCACTGGACGACCGTTTCGCGCAGCATATGGTTTTCAACAACAATTAGGAGTAAACGGGCCACTTGTTACATATAACGGCTCTTTAACATCTAATCCACATGATGCTTCATTCCCAACACGCACACGGAAATTTGATCGCTTTGCGCTTAAAGATATGGTAGACGCTATCGGGTTTGATACCTTAGATAATTTAATGATTGAAACTGAACATGTTATTTATTTATTACATGAAGATGAAGCCCTTAATAATTTCTTCTGGAATGATCGTGAACGCATAATTTATGGTAACCCCTTCTTACATTTAAACGAAGACCCTTTAGCGCTTATATTCTTATTTAAAAATACTGATACTGAATATAAAAAGGAAGTATCGCGTATTGTCGAATCATTCCCTGAATTACATATTCGTTTCTGGAATTTAGAAGGTTATGCAGAATTATGGATTGGCGAAAGCACAAAAAAAGACGGGCTTGAACACATTGCTAACTTTTATAATTTCCCACAAAAGCGCATCATTGCTTTTGGCGACGCATCTAATGATAAAGAAATGCTAGCGTGGGCAAATTATGGTGTGTGGATGAAAAACGGTGTACCAAGTGTTGAAGCTTACGCAAATATGAAAACAACTGAAGATAATAATAATGATGGTATCGTAAGCACCTTACAAAAAATTATAAAGTAAAGCGAATTTTAATATCAGCTTCAAGAAGCGTAAGTAAATCTTGCGCTTCTTTTTCATTTTCAGTAATAATACCGTAATAAATTTTGCACTTTGGTTCAGTACCACTTGGGCGAATCGAAATCGTTGTGCCCCCTTCAAGGTGATAACGAATGACATTACTCTTTGGTAATGTTAAAGTTGTTGTTTCGCCACTTGTCACACTTTTACTAGTTAAATAATCATCGTAGCGTAAAATATTTAACCCACCAATCGTGACGGGCGGGTTATCACGTAATCGTTTTAAGATTTCTTGCATTTCACTTTGACCGGCAGCACCTGGGAAAGCTACTGACTTAGTAACATCAA
Source organism: Caryophanales bacterium UBA1361 (assembly GCA_002306335.1). Classification (GTDB taxonomy): domain Bacteria; phylum Bacillota_I; class Bacilli_A; order RFN20; family CAG-826; genus UBA1361. Next base: position 32,054 of record DBRT01000028.1, on the reverse strand, counting down.
AGTGATAACCATATTTTTTGTAAAGTTCATCTAAAACTTCACCAAGTGTCTTGCCTTGTAAGTAATAATATAAAGCCATTTCACTATAAAGGACAATTGCTTGTATCGCATCTTTATCACGGACAAATGGAGCGGCGAGTAACCCGTAACTTTCTTCAAAACCAAAGAAGAAATTATCTTCGTTTTTACTGTCATCCTCGGCAATTTGTGCCCCAATGAACTTAAAGCCAGTTAAAAATTCTTTAACTTTTAAACCATAACTTTCCGCTACTTCGTTAGCAAGACTACTACTTACAATTGTCGTGTATAAGTATTTTCCTTTAATATCTTTGCCTAGTTCAATATTCGTTTTACATAAGTAATCTAAAAGTAGCGCTGCACTTTGATTACCTGTTAAATAATCAAAATCGCCTTTCTTATTTTTAGCTACAATCCCTAAACGATCAGCGTCAGGATCAGTCGTAATAATTAAATGCGCACCATATGCTCTAGCGTATTTAATTGCTTCGCTGTAGGCTGCTTTTTCTTCGGGATTAGGACTTTTTGTGCCGGAAAAATTCGGGTCTGGTTCCATTTGTTCGGTAACAGGAATAACATTATAGCCAATAACATTAAGCGCCCGCATTCCAAGTTTTCTCCCCGTGCCATGCTGCGGTGAAAAGACAATTTTAAAGTCCTTCTTCGGTAAGTCGCGGCGTAATTGTATTTTCATTACTTTTGAGTAATAAGTTAATTCAACATCATCACTTAAAAGTATATATCCATTAACTTTGTCATCGATTTTTATATCTAAATAGTCAGGTAGCGTTTTTAATTCGGCAATTAATAAATCAACTTTTTCCGGTGTAAGTTGTGCACCTGTATCGTCATAAACTTTAAAGCCGTTATAGTTTTTTGGGTTATGCGAAGCGGTAATCATTATTCCGCCTGCTGCATTTAAATGCCGCACTGCATAACTTAGTAATGGTGTAGGTTTTAATTCATCAAACACGAAGGTTTTAATTCCTAGACTGCGCAATGTTTTCATTGATTCTTCCGTAAATTCTTCACTCATATGACGGTTATCATGGGCAATAACAATCCCGCGTTCTTTAGCGTTTCTCACATGTTTAATCACATATAAACCAAAGCCATATGCCGCTTTACGAATCGTAAAAATATTAATTCTATTTGTACCCGCGCCTAAAATTCCGCGCATTCCCGCTGTGCCAAACTCGGCATTTTGATAAAAGGCGTCTGTTTTAGCTTTCGCGCTCATCTTTTTTAACTCGCTAACAAGTTTTTTAGGCATTTCAGGGTGTTTTAACCATTTTTCATACAGTGCATCAATGTTTTGCATAATTTAATCTCCTAACATTTCTAATAAATAAGCCGTGTTATCGGCAATAAATTCATGACCATTTAAATAATCAAGTGGGGCTGGTAGTGCAGTGAACTCTACCTTATAAGCGTTTAAAGAAAGTGGTCCTTGTTCGGTACTACTACCGTATTTAGTGTCACCAACAAGCGGATGACCAATCGCCTTAAAATGCGCTCTTATTTGGTGTTGGCGCCCCGTTAAAAGCTGCGCTTCCACATATGTTTTAGTGCGTCCTTTTTTCTTAACTACATAATGAGTTATCGCTTTTTGACCATCACTAGCAGGAATCGTTTGACCATTCTCCCTTTTTAAAGGGAGTTCAATCGCTCCTTCATCCTTGTTTAGTGTACCATAAACGACTAAACGATATAAACGAATAACTTCATCTTCTTGCGTAAATGCATTTGCCAGCACTTGATGAACGCTTTGCTTCTTACTAAAAATAACAACACCACTTGTATCACGATCAATACGGCTGACTGGCGAAGGGATATAACCGCGCCGCAGCGGGTCAAATTCACCACGATCATAAAGGTAAGTTAACACAATATTAGTTAAGGTTAATTCATTTTCAAATTCAGTACCGTGCACTAAAAGTCCTGTATCTTTATTAACCACTAAAATATTTTCATCTTCATAAATTATGTTAAGTGGTCGTCTTATTTTCGTAAAAGTATAAGGCACAATAAATTCTTCAACTTGCGCTTCTGTTAGAAAAATGACGACGGTGTCGTCTTCATTTAATATGTAAGCAGCATCACTCTTCTTATTATTTACTCTAATATCTTTTTTACGAATTAATTTATAAATAAAACTCTGCGGGGCATTAGGCATAATCTTTTTTAAATACTTATCAAGACGTTGATTAGCCTCAATGTCACTAATGATGAATGTTAGTTTCTCCATGCTTTAATTTTACCAAATATCAGTGCGCATATGGTAAAATTAGACAATGAAAACGAGGGCAAATGTTTAAAAAAGAAGGCTTTGCTGAACCTGCGGGACTCTTTAGTCTTAGTCACCTCGGATTGGTGCTCTTTTTTGGGACGCTTGCAGTGCTTTTTTATGCATTAACGAAAAAATGGACAAAAGCGCAAGTGATGCGTTTCTTTAAGATATATAGTCTTGTATTAATAGCGTTAGAAATATTTAAAATAATTTGGAATATCGTAAATTATGGCACTAGTGCTGAGAGTTTAAATCGGTTTATCCCGCTTTATTATTGCTCCATTTTTCTCTATGCTTTTGTAATTGTTGCATTTACCAAAGGTAAAATTCAAAAGGCGGCTTATACTTGGATAATGTATGGCGGACTTGCTTCAGGTTTAGCCTTTTTAATATATCCTTCTAGTTCGCTTTTGTTTTATCCTTTCTACCACTTCTTATGTTTGCATTCTATCTTATTCCATATGAATTTTATCTTAATTGGTTTTTTAATCTTCCGTCATGAACTCTACACTCCAAATGTTAAAGACTTTTGGTACTTTGTGAGCTTTTCACTCGTATTTATGTCACTAGCGGTAATCTTAAATAAAGTGTTAGGCACTAATTTAATGTTCTTTGAAAAACCTTTAGCGATCCTTCCGTTTGAAACATTAAACGAATGGTCACCACTCTTTTTCCAATCCTTAATCTTTATTCTGCAATTATTTGGACCTTTTATTGGCACACACTTTGTCTTTTATCTCTTTAGTCGTTTCACTCCATTTAAAATATATAAAAGGAATGAAGAAAACTTAACTACAAATAATGACAACATATAATTAAATTTGCTATAATAACCGCACTGCTGGAGAAATACCCAAGAGGCTGAAGGGGCTGGCTTGGAAAGCTAGTAGGTCTGTCACAGGACGCGAGGGTTCAAATCCCTCTTTCTCCGCCA
>DBRT01000028.1:26767-28740 GCA_002306335.1 Caryophanales bacterium UBA1361 | reverse complement strand
ACGCTTTTACTATGGATTATGATGTGATTATTGTCGGTGCTGGACCAGCAGGTTATTTCTGTGCTTATGAATTAACTGAAAAACGTCCAAACCTCAAAGTTTTATTAATTGAGAAGGGACGAGCCATTAATACTCGCTCATGTCCAATTTTAAAAGGATTAATTGATAAATGTCCGATTAATAAAGAAGGCTTTCAAGAATGTTATCCGTCTTGCTCAATCACTTGTGGCTTTGGTGGTGCTGGAGCCTATTCTGATGGCAAATTTAATATCACTAGTGAATTTGGTGGTTGGATGCAAGATTATTTAGAAAGAGAAGAATTGCTCGACCTTATCAACTATGTTGATAGTATTAATTTAAAATTTGGCGCTAGTAATGAAATCACTGATCCCTATACGAACAAAGTTAAAGAAATTGAACTCCGTGCGATGAGTGTGGGTGTTCGCTTACTCCGTAGTAAAGTAAGACACTTAGGCACTGAAGAAAACTTTAAAATATTAGGCCGTATTTTTAAACATTTACAAAAGAAAGTTACAATGTTATTTGAAACTGATGTTGTGGAAATAATCACTGAAAATAATGAGATTCGTAGTGTAGTTACAAAAGACAACGAGCAATTTACTGCCCCTAAAGTATTACTCGCGGTTGGACGAGAAGGTAGTAAATGGCTCGACACTATTTTAGAAAAGCGCGGCATCAAAATGGATCAAACCCAAGTTGATATCGGTGTCCGCGTCGAATGTAATGACTTAATTATGGAAGAAATCAATAAACATCTTTATGAAGGTAAATTTGTCTATCGTACTTCTACTGGTAATACAGTCCGCACCTTTTGTTCAAATCCAAGTGGGCATGTCGTTATGGAAAATTATAACGGCGTCATAAATGTTAATGGGCACTCTTATAAAGATGAGGCATTTCGATCAGAAAATACAAACTTTGCACTACTTGTGTCACACCACTTTGCTGAACCATTTAATAAACCAAATGAATATGCCGTTAAAGTATCTTCACTGGCAAATCAACTCGCTTGTGGTTCAGTCTTAGTGCAAAAGTTTGGTGACTTATTACTAGGAAGACGCACCACAGTCAAACGCTTAAACGAAGGCTTTATGCGGCCAACATTAAAAGAGGCAGTGCCTGGCGACTTAGCGCTTTGTTTACCACATAAAACACTGCAATCAATTATTGAAATGATTCGTGTGCTCGATAAAATTACTCCAGGTATTGCGACAGAGCATACACTACTTTACGGTGTTGAAGCCAAGTATTACAGTGCCCGTCCAGAAATGACTACTGAATTTGAAACAAAAGCTATTAAAGGCTTATATTTAGGCGGCGACGGTGCTGGACTTACTCGCGGCTTAGCGCAAGCTGGAGCATGTGGCGTTTATATTGCTCGTAATATGTTAAAGGAATTAAAGTAAGATGCGGAAAGTAGGTACAAGTGCACGCGGTATTCGTTGTCCCATTATTCGCAGTGGAGATGACTTGGCGCAAGTTGTCGTTAATAGTGTATTAGAAGCCGCAAAAGCGGAAGGATTTACTCTTCGTGATCGTGATATTATCGGTATCACTGAGTCACTCCTTGCGCGCTCACAAGGAAATTATGCTTCAATTGACGCTATTGCATCGGAAATTAAAGCAAAGTTCCCAGGCGGAGAATTAGGAGTTATCTTCCCGATTCTTTCTCGTAATCGTTTTGCAACATTACTTAAAGGGATTGCGCGTGGCGCAAAGAAAATTTATTTAATGCTTTCTTACCCGCGCGATGAAGTCGGTAATGCGCTTCTAAGTGAAGCACTCATTGAAAAAGCTGGGGTTAATCCTTACACTGATATTTTAACAGTGCCAGAATATCGTAAACTCTTCGGCTATCCAAAACATGAATTTACCGGCATTGATTATGTTGAACTCTATACAGACATTGTGGAGCAAGAAAGCTGCAAAATTGAATTAATTTTTGCAAATCA
>DBRT01000028.1:17242-26747 GCA_002306335.1 Caryophanales bacterium UBA1361 | reverse complement strand
GCTGAAACAATTTACGGATTGGATGATTTATTGACTACGCCACAACTAGGAGAAAAAGGATTTAATCCGCAATATGGGCTCCTTGGTTCAAATAAAGCCACAGACGACTCGATTAAACTTTTTCCGCGTGACGGACAACCTGTTGTCGAAAAAATTCAACAAATGTTACTAACAAAAACAGGCAAACATATTGAAGTTTTAATTTATGGCGATGGTGCTTTTAAAGATCCACAAGGACATATTTGGGAACTAGCAGATCCTGTAGTGTCACCATTTTTCACTCCTGGATTAAGCGGCACACCTAGCGAAGTAAAACTAAAATATCTCGCTGATAACGATTTTAAAAATTTAACGGGCGCTGAACTTACTAAAGCAATTGCCGCTTCAATTAAAGCTAAACCAAAAGACCTTGTAGGCACTAAGGCGACGCTAGGTACTACCCCACGTCAAATAACTGACCTTGTTGGATCACTTTGTGATTTAGTAAGTGGTTCTGGTGATAAAGGCACACCAGTTGTGTTAATTCAAGGTTATTTTGATAATTACACAGATAATTAATTATTTTTTATAAACTTCTTCTTTCAATACACCGATAACTGGCAAGTTACGATATTTTTCATAATAATCTAAACCGTAACCAACAACAAATTCATTACCGATAGTTGTCCCAATATACTTTGGCGTATAATCAATTACGCGACCACTTGGTTTATCAAGTAGTGTACACACTTCAATCGAACTAGCGTTACGCTTTTTAAAGAGGTCAATTACCATTTTTAATGTGCGGCTGCTATCAATAATATCGTCAACAATTAAGACATGCTTGTTAGTGATATCAACTTCAATATCCTTACGGAAGACTAGTTCGCCTTGTGTCGTGCCACCAAAATAAGATTCAACACGAATAAAGTCGATGATAAGTGCCAAATTAATTTTCTTAATTAAATCCATCATAAACGGGGCGCCGCCCTTTAAAATGCCAATCATCACTAAATCTTTACCCTTATAATCCTTTTCGATCCGTGCTGAAACACGATTAATAATTTCCGTAATTTCTGCTTCAGTCACTAATACTTTTTCTAAATCCTTCATCATAATCATGACCTCAAATATAATTTATTTGATGCTGGGACACTCTCTTCAGTAACATTAATTCCTAGTTGTTTTAAAACTTGACGATCGCGTTTATCAAGGAGCACAGAAGAGTGCGCTTGTGCTCCTTTTAATTTTTCAATTTGCTTAAGCGCAAGATCCGATAACGGATTCATCGGCGCTTGGATTGCTAGAGAAATCAATGTATCGTTTAAATTAAGCACTGAATCGTTAATCGCACTTATTTCTTTTTTCAGCGCTTCAATTGGTTCGATAAGATTTGGGGAAATAAGCGGAATTTCATCATTAATATTCGCTAAATATTTAACTGAATTTAAGAATAATGCAGCGGCAGGGCTTAAAAGTTTTGATGTTTTTGCTGTAATAATTTTGCCGTCATTAAGCACTAAAGCCATACACGGGACATGTGTTTCATCGGCCTTTTTAAGGGCAGGCAATACACATTTACGATCAGTTTCAACAATGCCTAATTTATTCATAATCATCCGGATTTTATCAAGACTACTAGCGGTATATTTATCAAGGAAGAGGTTTTTTTGCGCTGAATAAAAACGGCGAATAACTTCCTCTTTACACGCGGCGGTAATCGCTTCTTCATCCCCAAGCGCAAAGCCAACCATATTGACGCCCATCATTGTCGGTGATTCATAGGGCGTTTCACCATACATCTTCTCAAAAATAGCTTTTAACACAGGGAAAGCGTCAACATCACGATTGTAATTTGTCGCTTTAACATTAAATTTATCTAAGTAATAAGGATCAATAACATTAAAGTCACCTAAATCAACAGTCGCTGCTTCATAGGCTAAGTTAAGCGGGTGATTAAGCGGTAAATTCCAGATTGGGAATGTTTCATATTTTGCATATCCCGCTCTTATACCGTTTTTATTATCGTGATAGAGTTGCGATAAACATGTCGCGAGTTTCCCACTTCCTGAACCAGGTGCAGTAACAACCACAAGCGGACGCGTTGTTTCGACATATTCATTACGACCTAACCCGTCTTCACTAAATATCTTTTCTAAGTTATGCGGATAGTCTTCAATCACGTAATGTTTATATGTCTTAATATTATTTCTCGCTAGTTTTTTGATAAAAGCATTCGTGACAATTGATTCACTAAAAAAGGAAAAGACAACACCACAAACGGCGATATCTTTAGTGCGAAATTCATCGATTAACCGTTCAACTTCACCTTGATAAGAGATATTATTATCACTGCCAATTTTATTAGCGACAATGTCATTAGTGTTGACAACAATAATTACTTCAATTTGCTCTTTTAAACTTGAGAAAATTTCAAGTTTACCGCTTGGATGAAACCCAGGTAAAACACGAGCAGCGTGATTATCTTCAATAAGTTTGCCACCAAATTCGAGATAAAGTTTATTATCAAACAATTTAATCCGCTTTAGAATTTCGCGTTTTTGAATAGTTAAATAATGTTCATAATCAAAAGCAATCATAAACTTTAACTCCTTTTATTCTTCGGTATTACTAAACATTTCGTAGACAATCGTGAGTGATTTGCCTGAATTAATATGTTCTATTGCTTTCGCAATCATCGGCGCAAGAGAAAGGACGGTTAGCGGTTTTCCCTTCATATGTTCCGGTGTTGGAATTGAGTCAGTAACGACAATTTCTTTAAAGATGTTATCTTCATATAATTTCACTTCCGCTCCTGGTGAAAAAACACCATGCGTTGCCGCAATGCGAACAGACTTCGCACCATGTTCTAAAAGGGCGATTGCACCTGCGCGTGAACTACCACCTGTATCGATAATATCATCAATCACTAGACAATGTTTACCTTTAACATCACCAATAACATGACTTATAGTCGCTTCATTTGGTTTTGGCCGCCTTTTATCAATAATCGCTAGTGGTTTATTTAAAAACTCTGCCACTCTGCGCGCCCGCGCCATTCCGCCATGATCAGGAGAGACAATTACCCAATCATCATCAACTTTATCTTTAAAGTACTTTGCTAAAAAAGGAATAGCGGTCATTTCATCGACTAAACATGTAAAGAATCCTTGAATTTGCGGGGCGTGTAAATCAATTACGACAACACGATCAATTCCAGCAACGTGAATTAAATCCGTGACAAGCCGACCAGTAATTGGTTGACGTGGTTTATTTTTACGGTCTTGTCTAGCGTAGCCAAAATAAGGCATCACAACATTTATTGATTTGGCTGAAGCTCTTTTTAAAGCATCAGCGAAAATGAGAATTTCCATCAATCGTTCATTTACTGGTTTACAAGTAGATTGAATCACAAAACAATTTTTCCCGCGGAATGAACTTGTAGGTTCACAAAGTGTTTCCCCATCTGCAAAATGTGTGACAATAGCTTCAGAAACATTTACTCCTAAAATCTTTGCTACTTCACGCGTTAATTCTTTATTGGCTGTTAATGAAAATATACAAGCATCTTTACTAAAGCTCATAATCTCTACCTCGTTCCAAAAATCCGGTCACCAGCATCACCAAGTCCGGGGATGATGTAACCATGTTCATTTAATTTTTCATCAATTGCGGCGACATAAATATGAACATCGGGGTGCGCTATGCTCACGCGTTCAATCCCAAGCGGGCTCGCCACAAGTGTTGCCATCCGAATATTGTTATAACCACGAGCTTTAATCGCATCAATCGAGGCTATTGCGGTCCCACCAGTTGCTAACATTGGGTCAACTAACACTACCAGCGGATTATCGACTTTTGGTAATTTAAAATAATATTCATGTGGTTCTAATGTTTTTTCATCACGGTATATACCAATATGACCAATTCTAGCAGTAGGTATCATATTTCTAATGCCGTCAACCATTCCAACCCCCGCTCTTAAGATTGGAACTAGAATAATCTTATTATCTAACTTAATTTTTTGTAACTCTACGCCTGTCGGAGTCATAAATGTGTCCTCTGAAGCGTGGATACCAATGTCTTTAAATATTTCATAAGACATCAGCGAAGCAATTTCATCGAGTGATTCACGAAATTCCTTAGATTTTGTTTTCTCATCACGCATGATTGATAACTTTACATCAATCAGCGGGTGCTTAATTTCAAAAACCATAAGTCCCTCCTATTGAAATCATACATGTATATTATACTTAATATAAATCTAAAAAAGGGTCTTTAACTTATAAAAATTTTGTAATAAGTTAAAAACCGAATAATCTTTACAAATAATCGTTATTTAGTGGGGGTTAATATGGACATGGCAATGTAAAACTTTAAAATTTGCTTCCACTTGACTATGAATCTTTTCACTAATATCATGCGCTTCTTTAAATGTCAAATTTTTATTAATACCAACTTCCACATCAACATAATAGTTATTCATATGGCGTCTAACTTTTAAATCATCAACACATATGACACCTTCAACATTTAAAATACACTCCCGAATGCTCTCTACCGTCTTCTTACTTGGTGAAGCATCAGTTAAGTAATAGGCTGCTTCTTTAATAATATTAATACTTGAATTAATAATGATCACACAAATAATAAGTGTCCCAATATATTCAAAGATATAAAAATTAAATTTAGCAAGGACAATCGAAATAATACTGACCGCTGTCGCAAAAATATCAGAAAGATGATTAATCGCGTCCCCCTTTAAAGCCGGCCGCTTTAGTTTTAAATAAGCGCGATAATTAATAATAAACATGAATACTTTTATAAAGACACTGACAATCGCTACAATTAAGGCTGGTGTGCCAGGTAAAACATATTCCGCACCTTGAAAGTAAGCAATAAAGTCTTTAACGGTATTAATTCCTAACACTACTGTCGTAAATAAAATAAATAGACCTAAACCAAAGAAGATAAGTCCTTCATATTTTTGATGACCATAATGGTGATTTTCATCAGGAGCGCGACTCGCAGTCTTCATCACAATAAGTAGCATCACACTAATAAAAATATCAAAAAAGGAATTAAAGCCATCACCAACAAGCGAAGGTGAATTATATAAATATCCCGCACCGAGCTTAATCACCGCAAGGATAATATTTAAGGTCAATGTGACCGCTAAAAGGATGCGTAGTTGTTTGTTTCTCATATTTTGTATTATAGTACTTTTCAAATGCTAATTAAATTGATTAATCATAAAACTACTATATTTCTATATAATGCTATAATTCATTATAGAAATTAGTGATAAGGAGTTTTATTATGCTAGAACTTGTTAATATAAAAAGATATTATACGCAGAAGAAAGGCCCAACTGTTAAGGCGCTTGATGATGTTTCACTCGTATTTCCAGAAACAGGAATGGTGTTTGTATTAGGTAAATCAGGTTCAGGGAAATCAACTTTACTTAATGTCATCGGCGGACTTGACCAAGCGACAAGCGGGGATTTAATCATTAAAGGCAAATCTACCAAAAAATTTAAACAAAATGAATTTGATAGCTACCGCAATACAATGGTCGGTTTCATCTTCCAAGAATACAACATTTTAAATGACTTCACTGTCGGTCAAAATATAGGCATTGCGCTTGAACTACAAGGTGAAAAAGCATCAAACGAAAAAATTAATGCAATGCTTGAATTACTTGATATGCAGGGTTACGGGCACCGCAAACCAAATACACTTTCCGGCGGACAAAAGCAACGAGTAGCGATCGCCCGCGCTCTTGTTAAAAACCCGCAAATTATTATGGCCGATGAGCCAACCGGTGCACTTGATAGCGTCACTGGTAAACAACTTTTTGAAACACTAAAAAAATTATCACAAGATAAACTTGTCATCGTTGTGACTCATGACCACGAATTTGCCGAAAACTATGGTGACCGCATTATTGAATTTAGTGACGGGAAAGTAATTCGTGATGTTTCTAAAGTAAAAAACGAAAAGCAAGAAACAAATACAGTCTTTAGCGAAGAAGGAATTACTGTTAGTGCGGGTTATGAATTAACAGCGGAAGATTTAGTCAAAATCAATGAATATTTACGGCAAAACCGCGATAAAACATTCATTAAGGTATTAAATAATGATTATGAATTTAAACCGACAAAACAACCAGCATCTTTTCCAAAAACGGAAAAATTGGATTTGATTAAATCAAAGATGCCCTTTAAATCAGCGCTTAAAATTGGCGCTAGTGCACTTAAACATAAAAGATTTAGACTCGCGCTTAGTATTATTTTAGCCACTAGTGCATTTGCAATGTTTGGGTTAACTGACGCCATGGCTAATTTTAAACGTACGGAAACAACGATTAACACAATGTTAGATTTAAATATTGGATACTCCTCTATTTCCAAAATAGAACGCATCAAATATAGCGATTATTATTATTCACAACAAGTAGGGTTAGACGACGATGATCTCGCCGAATTAGAAAAAATCGATAATAGACTAGACTTCTTTCCTGTACTTAATGAAGCACTTGAATACTCTAGCAATTTTTATAGCGACAGTTTTGATTATTATGACCCATATCGTTATGGCATCAATACTATTGCACACCTAAAAGACGCAGATTTAACAAAAGCTAATCTCAGCTTATTAGCGGGCACATTACCGACCAATAAAAACGAAGTTGCGGTTCCCGAATATGTTTTTGATTCCTTTAAAAAGTATGGATATCGCTCACTGACTAATAGCACTAAAATTGCAATTGATGACCCCGAAGATTTGCTTAATAAAACATTGAACAATAAATTTGTAATTTCTGGTGTATATAAAACTGGTTTAGAAGTTGACCGTTTCATAATTGAGAATGTTGATGATGATGGTAGTATTTATAACACGATTAACACTGAAGTTTTTAGACAATATTTATTAAATGGGTTTCATACCACACTACTTGTGCATGAAGAGTACTACAATAAACTTGTTGAACAAAATAAGGTATATTCTTTGCCCTTTAACTCTAATTCTTATTTCCAAATGGGAGATGTTGATCGTTATCAATTTACAACCCGTAACTTCCGCAGAATTGAAAGTTTAAAAACTAACAACGATGTTATTTTATTTAATGGCATAACGCACGATAATTTAGGTCGTGATGATATTATACTTAGCACTTCTGCCGCTTTCTTCCAAGGTATGGAAGGCGGTGTCCATGATTCAGTTCAAACCGCACTTTTAGTATTTGTCGATAATATAAAGTCAACAGATGAAAACGACCTTGCGATTGAGCAAATGTTAAAAACTAATTATCAACATTATGGTTTTAATAGCCCCCTTGATGTTACTGCACCATCTCTCTGGAGTGAACAAGAAAAAACAAGCTTCCGGAATTTTTATGCCCAAGCACTACTCACCTTCCTCTATGATGAAAACCCGTTCCAACCCGAACTCATTGGTCGCGAAGCCATCTTTGCTGTAACTAGCGCACAAATTAAAACTGACTTTGCGCCATTTAACATTGAATATTTCCTTGTTGCATATGAAAGTGATGGAGAAAAGCTAAAAGCAGCGCAGGATTTACGTGTTGTTGGTTTTACTTTTGACTATCAGTATTATATTGAAGCGTGGGACAGTATTATTATTTATATTAATGAAGAAAATGCTGAAGTTATGAATTTAACACCTGAAGGTGCTTACTTCCGTGCAGTTACTTATCACGGCAATTCACGTGCTGTTATTCAAAAACTTGTTAAGTTTAATGAACTAGGAACAAAAAAGGATGTTGGTTCTTTTTATCGCATGAATAATGAGGTTTCTTATCTTGTTGAAAATGTTGGAGACTTCTTAGAAATTATTTCTAGAATATTTGTCGTTGTTGGCATTATCTTCGCGGTATTTGCCTCACTACTCTTCCTTAACTTCATTACACTAAGTGTGGCATTTAAGAAGCAAGAAATTGGGATACTACGTGCGATTGGTGCACGTGGGATTGATGTTGCTACTATCTTTATGAACGAAGCAGGAATTATTGCTTTAATTAATCTCATACTCTCATTTATGCTTGCCATCATCGCTGGAACAACAATTAATAATTACATTGGGAAAAATATTAATATTTATTTATCAATTGTCAATGTTGGCCTAAGGCAATTATTACTTCTAATTCTCATTGCCTTTGGCGTAGCGTTTATTTCTAGCTTTATTCCCGTCTTCCGCCTTAGTCGTAAGAAACCAATCGACGCAATTAGAATGCGCTAGAAGTATTTATGTGACATTAAAAAATGCGCTTCTTACAAGCGCATTTTCTTTAATGTTCACAATCTTTATTTAATTGGTGATATGTAAAATTTACCAAAAACTTGTCGCAAGTCATAGACATTAATAAAGGCTTTAGGATCGACTTGTTGTGTTAAGCGCACTACGTCATTTACTTCATTTGATGAAACTGTCATATAAATAACAGATTTTTCACTTTGTGAATACACACCAATACCTTTAATTGTTGTCGCACCATGCGGGAAGTTGGAAATAAGAATTTTCGCGAGTTCTTCATCATTTGTAATAATTTGCACTTGCGATTTTTTATTCCGCACATTAATTAAGTCAATTACAAATGAATTCATTACAAGATAAGTAACACTAGAAATAAAACTTGTAATCGCTACATTAGTGTTCGTAAATTGTGTATTAGCGATATCAATATTAGTGCTCGGATGAATTAAGTTCAGGACAAAATAAAAACCAACGACTACGACATTAAAGAGCACATTATATTTACCAACACCTTCGCTTTTCTTATTCGCAAAGTAGTAGGCAATAATATCCATTCCGCCACTACTAACATTACCACTAAAAGCAACCGCAGCGCTAAAACCAGCAAGGATGCCCGCGTAAAGTGTACGCGTTAATTGCGAGTCGTAAATTACCGCCTTCTCCAAACTAACTGGAATAATACTAATAAATAATGATGCAAGTAAAACATTTATAATCGAAAAAATAGTAAATCTCCGACCAATTTTAAGCCACCCTAAAATAAAAACGGGAATATTTAACGTAAAGTACAAAATTGATTGTAAAACGCGAGGATTAACTTTTTGCCAACCGATAATATCATGAATTAATTTAACTAAATTTTGGCTTAAACCAGAAACACCGCCCCCCACAAACACAATTTGATTACCACTGACACTGTGGAGCGTTTCAAGCGATGGACTAATAAATAAACGAAATGCTAAAGCATAAGTAAACGAACTAAAGAGCACTAACATTAAAAGATACATCCACTCGGTTGCAACCTTTAAGCGTGGTCGGAATGAAAGCCACTCTCTAATTTTACTTTTGACACTAAAACGAATACCCATAATTACCTCACTATCTTGAATTATAGGTTTAATTTAATAAACTTGCAAAATATAACTATTTAAAACTATTGTTTTAATGAAAAAACACATTGTTTTGCTATTAGATTTCATAAACTTTAGTAAATTGCTTTTTTTATTATTGCTTTTGTTTGAAAATATAT
>DBRT01000028.1:12156-17231 GCA_002306335.1 Caryophanales bacterium UBA1361 | reverse complement strand
TGGTTTCTTTGTAGCTATCTGGCGCTGGATTAAAGAAACAGCCTGGGTCCAACCACTTTTAATTGTTGGAATTATCTTTGGAATTATTTTTGCAATTCCAAGTGTCGTCGATGGCATTCGTAAAATTGATGAACGTAACAATAGTGCGGAAAAATACTATCAACAATTCCAAGTCTCACTTGCTGGTGCGGAAAATAGTGCCGCTGATAAATTACTTGATGAAATTAAGCAAAATTCAGAAGGTGGTAGTGAAAGCTTAAAAGGACAAAAATTCTTCGTAGTTTTTGTGCAAAAAGATGAAGCATGCAGTGCATGTCTTGATGCTCGTGAAGGCTTTGAATATTTAGCGGATGATGGTAAAGCTTTACTTGATGATGGCCGGAAGATTGAACTTAAAACAATCTTTGTGGACCAAGAATTAAAACGTAAAGATAAAGAAGATTGGAAGAAAGAAGATAGCGATCCAGTTGATAATTATGCTGAAACCGCTTTTGAAGCTTTCTTACTTCGTAACGCTGCTCGTTTTGAAGAGTATGCTGGGGATGCACTTAATACCCACTATTATATTAATGACGGTATTACTGAGCAACAAGTTGAAGATATTGAATCAGCGGATGTCAAACGTTTCCAAACCCCAACCATATTACAAATTGACTTTACTGACACAGCACCACAACCTGGTGTTACAAATGTCTTTATCGGTGTTCAAGGAGCGAAAAAACTTGATCGCGCTAAATTCATTGCTGATGCATGGAACTATAAAGGTCAATTTGGACCAAATTATACTGTCTAACATTATTGAAAAGTTGAAAAATGCCGGCGTTAAGCCGGCTTTTCTTTTTACTTCTTCTACTAAATTATTAAAGTACTGTAAACAAAAGTGTCGCGATTAAGAAAAAAATTGTAAGGCAAAGAAGTCATTAATCGTTGTAATAAGCGGACCAGACGCTGCTTTTTCGTCTAGCTTAACAGCGAGCAAAATAATTGGCGTTAACACACCTGCTAATGAGCTAATAATCATTGCGCACATGAGTGATAAGCCTACTACTGCAGCATACATCAAAGCATTATCTTGACCTAAAATAGTAAGGAATAAGAAAACAATACCAAACCCGACGATACCGGAAGCAAAACTATTTAATAATCCAATTAAAAGTTCACGCCCAAAATGTTTTCTAATTTTAATTTCACCACTATGTAAGCTTAAAATTGTGACCCCCATACTTTGTGTACCAATATTACCAGCCATCCCAAGAATCATTGGTTGGAATAAGACTAAGCCCACAAAAGTACTTAAAAGTCCTTCGTATGATGTAAGTGTGCCAGCGATTAGTAAGTTAAGTACGACCGCGACGAGCAGCCACGGTAACCGTGTTAAGGCTGTTTTATGTGGTGGAAGATTATCATCATCTTCGGCAACTTTCACTAATTGGCGCATCATTGTTTCATGCGATTCCGCCATTAAATTTAATGCGTCAGTTTCAGAAACGAACCCAATCATTTCACCATCACGCGTTAATACAGGAAGCATTAATATGTCATAATCACGAATCATTTTTAATGCCCAAGTAATTTTTTCGTCTTCATACACGAACGGGAAATTAGTGTCGATAACTTCACTAATTGGAGTTGTTGAACGAGCGGCAATTAAGTCTTTAATGGTAGTAGCCCCTACATATTTATTATTTTCATCATGGAAGAAAATAACATCAATTTCATCATTATCAGCGGCATTAGCAATCGTATTATACGTTGCTTTTTTAACTGTTGTCGTATTTGGGAAAGAAATAAAGTGTGGTGAGCTAACCGCAGCTGTACTATCAGCGTCGTAACTTAGTAACTTAAAATATTTTGTTGTTCTTCAATCTCCATTTCTTCCAAAAATTCAGCAGCGTCTTCTGGATTAAGGAAGCTTAAAAGATCGGCGCGTGATTCATAAGTTAATAAACTAAGTAAATATGCTTGGCTCTCTTCGTCTAATTCACCGTAAAGAACCGCTAAGTCAAATGGTTGTTTTTGATTAAGAAAAGCAATGTCAGCGGGTTCAATTAAACGTGCAATTATCTTTTCATTTAATTCCATTGACATGCCCCCTTTCATAAATAAAATTATACCCCATTATTTAGGATGTGAATTAAATAATTATAATTTTTTAATTTACAACTTACATCTATTTTACAAAAGACGCTAAGTGTTCTGCTGTTGCTTTTGCTTCCGCTTCGGTTTCAGCTTCAACCATCACTCTTACTAATTCTTCAGTTCCGCTAGCGCGAACTAAAATACGACCATGACCACCAAGTTTAGCTTCACTCTTTTTAATTTCCGCAAGCAATGTTTTATCAGTCATTGCCATCTTTTTATCTTTGACTCTAATATTTAATAAACATTGTGGAAATTTGATAAATTCTTTAACATATTCACTAAATGTTGTTTTTTCTGCCGCTAAGACATCTAGTACTTTCATCATCGTATAAATGCCGTCACCCGTCTTAATATAACCATTAAATATTGTATGACCTGATTGTTCACCACCAATTAAGTAATCGTGTTCAATCATTTCCCGTTGAACGTGTTTATCGCCAACACTAGTGGCGACTAATTTAATACCTAATTTACTTAATGCTGCACCAAGTCCGTAATTTGCCATCACTGTGGCAACGACAGTATCTTTTGTCAATGTGTCGATTTTTTTATAATGTTTCCCTAAAAGATATAATACATGGTCACCATCAAGTACTTCACCTTTGGGTCCAACAAATAAAACACGATCAGCGTCACCATCAAAAGCAACACCGAGGTCATATTTACCAGGTGACTTTTTAATTGTGTCTTGGAGTTTATCTAAATGGGTAGAACCGCAGTCTGCATTGATATTAACACCGTCTGGTTCAACATTAATAATTGTGGCATTTAAACTAGTGCCTGCAACGATATGATGAATAACACTGCTAGCGCTCCCGTTAGCGCCATCAATTAATAAATTAAGCTTGAGTCCACCGCGAAATGCCTTCTTAGCGTAATCAACATATTCATAAATTAACTCGGATTTGTCGGTAAATTTGCCAATTTCACCGCCTGTTTTAAGTTTAAGTCGTGTGTCACTTGCAATATACTTTTCAATTTCTTCTTCGATTGATTCAGCAATTTTAAAACCATTTGTGTCAAATATTTTAATGCCGTTATCTTGGAAAGGATTATGCGACGCACTAATCATGATGCCGTAATCATAATTGTATTTTTTACATAAATACGCTAAGGCAGGTGTTGGCGCAACACCAATGGAACTAGCCTCACCCCCACTGCTTAAAATACCCGCAACTAAGCTAGCAAAAATAACAATTCCACTTCTGCGCGTGTCATAAGCAATTAAAATCTTATTTTTCTTTTGGTATTGACCTAAAAAAGCTCCAATATCAAAACTTAAGCCTGGCGTCAGTAAAACATTTGCCGGTCCTCTAATTCCGTCTGTTCCAAATAATTTCATATATAACCTCTTTAAATAATTTA
The DNA here is from genome assembly GCA_002306335.1 of Caryophanales bacterium UBA1361. Classification (GTDB taxonomy): domain Bacteria; phylum Bacillota_I; class Bacilli_A; order RFN20; family CAG-826; genus UBA1361. The sequence goes on along the minus strand of DBRT01000028.1, from coordinate 13,724 downwards.
TTTCGTTAATAAATGATCGACTAATACTTTTCTAAAGTCTTCAGGACTCACAGGTTGCAAAGCAGCGCGATAAGCAATGGAAATGCGACCAGTTTCTTCACTAACAACAATCGTAACAGCATCACTAATTTCGCTAATTCCTAATGCTGCGCGGTGCCGTGAGCCAACCTTTCCTGCAAGTGCTTTGGTTGATGGTGTAAAGTAGACACTAGCCGCTAAAATGGTATCGTCACGAATTACAACGGCACCGTCATGAAGTGCCGTCCCATTATAGAAAATAGTCGTTAATAAAGGTGCACTAACCGGTGCATGAATCGGACTGCCATTTTTAATTAATTCCGTTAATTGATTAGTGCGTTCAATAGTAATAAGCGCACCAGTTTTAGTTTTTGATAACGAAAATACCGCAGATACAAGTTGATTTACTAAATCCTCTTGGTCGTAAATCTTACGAAAATCACGCTGGAAGCGACGGTCTTTTGGTGTGGCGGCATTGGAGATTAACCATCTAAATTCAACAATATTACCAAAAATAAACGTCATAGCGCATAACATATAAATTAAAGCAACTAAGTAAAAGGCATATGTTAAATCAAATAAACCGAGCACTAACAAGACAACTGAAAGTACGATAAGCGTAACTTTGGGGAATATACGTTTAAGCGTAATTAATAAAAGTACATCAAGTGTAACTATAAAAACAAAAACAACTAAGAGTTGTATAACCTGAATTTGCAATTCACTAAGCATTTCTGAAAGTATTAAAAACATAATAAATCCCCCGTCTATTTGTATAAATATTTTAGCATGTAAACACAACCATTTTCAATTTAAAATGCGTAAATTGTCGCTATTTTTTAACGAAAACTAATCCCAAATTAAAAAGAGTGCCATTTTGCAAGGTTATCGCAATAAACATTATAATTATTTCGGCAATATAATACTAAACATTATGTTCGAATGTTATTTAAAATATCAGAGCATTAAGCGCGTCTTTTAAGTAATTCACTTTTAATTTTGTCCGCAGCTTCTCTTTGTTTAAGCCAAAACTCTTTACTTTCTTCGAGGTTAAATTCACGGGGTAAACTCGTTTCTGTAACAAGATGACCTTGATAGTTAATCTTTGTTAAAGCATCATAAACTTCTTCCCAATTAATTACACCATCAAACGGAATTTTATGATAATCATTAACACCATCGTTATCATGAAGATGCAGTGCAACACAATATTTATGACCAAGTTTTTCAATCATTAATTTCGGTGATACACTTTTATCAAAACCATTAAACATTTGCGCATGACCAACATCAACACACGCCTTTAAGTTAGGATGATTAATATATTCTAAAAGGCTTAAAAATGATTCAGGAGTTGAACAAGTTGAGTAATCACAATGAATTGCTCCTACTTGCCATTCCCACATATTCTCGGTTGCAATGACAACATTCATTTTTTTCGCTAGCGGAAGTAGTTCATCAAAAAACTTTTTATTAAACTCATTATCAGCGTTCATCACTGGATGAATAACAACATAAGGAATGCCAATGATGCCCGCTATTTGTAAACA
>DBRT01000028.1:0-12135 GCA_002306335.1 Caryophanales bacterium UBA1361 | reverse complement strand
ATTAATCTCTTCAGCGATACTTTTAATGCGTTTCGCGTTTGCAATTATGTCACCAGTAAATAACTCACGATTACGAACAGCAACACCACCAAAGGTGTCATACATTGTTAAATCAACAGCTTCAAAACCTAACTCCTTAATAAATCGTAAAGCAAACTCTAAATCACCAAAGCGTGTCACATGGCCTGTCATCATTGCTGTTTTCATAACTTTGCTCCTCTATATTTATTTAATCAAAACTCATTACACAATTACGACCAGAAGCTTTTGCTTTATATAAAGCTTGGTCAACATTATCAATAAACTGTTGGAGGTTTGTTTCGGTGTTTGGCTTAGCGGAATATACACCGACACTAATTGTACATTTATATTCTTTAACTTGTTTAAATTCTAATAGTTGCACTACTTCCCGAATTCTATTACCGATTGTGATCGCTTCTTCTTTACTAGTGTCATGTAAATAAATTAAAAACTCTTCCCCGCCAAATCTGCAGCAAAGATCTAATGGTCGAATGTTTTCTGCGATTGTCTTTGCTACAACCTTTAATACTTCGTCCCCAAATAAGTGTCCATAAGTATCATTTACTTTCTTGAAAAAATCAATATCAATAAAAAGAAATGATAAGTAACCATCTTCTTGCTGTGCCGCTTAAAATAGGACTCAGCTTTATTCATAAAAAAGCGCCGATTATAAATGCGTGTTAACGGATCTAAATTAGAACTTTCTTTCACTAATGCATAAGAGCGGTCATACATTATAAGTAAAAATCCTACGCCATTAGTTAACATTAATAACACTAAGGCAAGGAATGTACCAATTTGGAAGAAATTATTAGTGAAAAGTACAATCTCATTATCAAATAGGGAATTAAATGCTCGTAATAAGAGGAAGATAAGGAAGAGCAGACTTATTGCGGCAATGACTTTTTGAAACTTCGTGCTCTCTTTATTTAAAATACTTAAAACATTAGGGGCGGCAAAAACTAAAAATACCGCTAAAGAAGCAATCCCAACCCTAATATGCGCAGCGCTAAGCGTAATTTCAAAAACTAAAAATAAGATAACTGCTACCGCTAATAAAACACTTTGTGTTATCACCCAGCCCTTTGTCCACTTATCATTTAGCCGTAAAACAATTAACGAATCTAAATAAAAACTGACAAAGAGCAATATATTACCAAAGTAAACAGAAATAACATCACTTATTTCCCCTCTAAAAAATAAAAATAACCACGCGATTGCTTGTAAAATTTTAGCAATACCAAATCTTTGGATTATTGTTTTATCATAATTTGAATCGTGATATATGTAATAACGAAGTGTTAAAAGTGATAACACTAAATTGCCACAAATTAAAACACCCATCATTGTTTTTACATCTAGTTTAATAAGGGTTTCTAATAAGTTTTGTAAGAACATCTTCTATTGGCCTCTTTCTTTTTAACTCTGATCAATATGCATCCTTTTTTTAATACATAATCAAGGCTTTGTATATTATACAAAAATTAATATCTCGCGCCTTAGAAAGGTACAAAATAGTGATATTTTTTTACAATTAAATGATATTTTTATAATTATTTAATCAACTTTTACATGTTGTTTTATTACAAAAAAATATTATTTATTCTAAAACTTGACATTTAACTAATAATATCTAATAATGAAGATGCAAGAGGAATCTTGGCGGTCTTACCCACTAAGTAGTGAGAGTGATGCATTCACGTAAACCTAGGGCCGTATTAAAGGGATCAGTATCAGCATTTACAATATGTATTTAAACCGCCCCTCATTATTTGCGGGTAAGCGGGCTGATCGCATCATTCCAGCAGTTATTTGGATAACTGCTTTTTATTTATGAACTCATTATATTTTTCTAAGTTCTTTTTATTCGCTTTTAAAAATTGTAAATAGTTAGATTCGTCATATGAAATATTATTAGAATAACGTAAATCTTTTTTTGTTAAATTAATTTTTGCAATACAGTGATGAAGTTCATATCCTAAATAACCACCTTTTATTTGAAAGTTTTTTTTCTTGCCATAAGAACTTTTACTTGTAAGTATTACTCCAGCAATATTATCTCCGCTTTTATATAATGGTATAAATTTATGTTTTCCAATTCTATCATGCGTTGCTTTAGTTATTACAAAACACTCTTTCTTATTTGGGTGATTGAATAATGGTAGCTCATTAACTTTTAAATCATTATCCTTACCTAATACCTGTTTTCTAGTTTTCCCACTATGATTATAATGTTTTTTTGCGAAGTACATTCTACTATTATTTGTATTAGCTTTTTGGCGCTTTACAATTTTGGGAAACTTGAAAATGGTCCATACTAAAACAGCAAATAACAAAAGTAATATTGAGTGTTGTTTGAATAATTCGTTTAATATCATCTTTAACTCCTATTTATTACCCTTAATGTTTTTTTTGTTTTCCTTCAATTTCGCATTTTTCGATTATTCAATATTGTTTAATCTCTTTTCATATTGTTTTTTGAAGAAATTCAGTGAAATCTTATCCAATATATAATAATAATAAAGACGCTATAATTCTTAATTTTTATTTTTGTTAAAATGTTTATTTAAAACATATTTATCACATTTTTGTTTGTGGTTTAAATTCAAAATAAAAAAAAGCAGGTTTTCATCAAATCTGCTGATTAACTAATGGCGGAGTAGGTGAGACTCGAACTCACGCGCCAGTTACCCGACCTACTTCCTTAGCAGGGAAGCCCCTTCACCAACTTGGGTACTACTCCGTCTTGCTAAATAATATCACATGCTTAATATTTTGTAAATTAATTAATAGGCACGAGCGATGATTACAACATATTTAGCGGGTTTCCCACTGATTAAACACTTTTTAGCAAATGGAGTTTGATTAAAAGGTAAGGCTCTAGCGGTTGCTTGATATTTTTCTTTAATCACATCTAAGTCTTCTTGATCACCACTCCACATCATCTTAGCGTACGCTAATTTGTTGTTAAGGGCATCTTCAAGTTCTTCAATACTTCTTACTTCAATGGTGTGATTAAGTAAATCAGTAAGTTTCTTTTGATACATATCTTCATGAATCTTTTCTAAGAGTGCCGGCACTACTTCTTCTAAATCTTTATCGGCAAAACTAATTTTTTCATGGCTATGACGAATTGAACCACTTAAAACTTCCGCCTTTAGGTCGCGCGGACCAATTTCTAAGCGCAGCGGGATACCTTTCATTTCATGTTCACTAAATTTCCAGCCTGGTGACTTATCGGAGTCATCAATTTTAACTCTAACACCAATTGATTTTAAGCGACTGACAAGTTCTAAGGCTTTTGGCATAATTCCTGGTTTATTTTGTTGGATAGGGACAATGATAACTTGAACAGGAGCAAGCCGTGGTGGTAGGCTAAGCCCATTATCATCGCCATGCGCCATAATAACACTGCCGATTAAACGCGTTGAAACACCAAAACTAGTTTGATGCACATATTGTAAAGTGTTATTACGATCTTGGAATTGAATATTAAAAACACGGGCAAAACCATCACCAAAGTAGTGAGTTGTACCACATTGTAAAGCTTTACCATCTGGCATAAGTGCTTCAATTGTAAAAGTTTGTTCAGCGCCGGCAAATTTTTCTTTCTCGGTTTTAGTACCGGTTAAAAACGGAATCGCGAGTAATTCTTTACCCATGTTTTCATAAACTTTAAGCATATCAAGCGCATGGGTCCGTGCTTCTACTTCCGTTTCATGAATCGTGTGCCCTTCTTGCCATAAGAATTCACTACCGCGTAAAAAAGGACGCGTTGTCTTCTCCCAGCGAACGACAGAACACCACTGATTATATTTCTTTGGTAAATCACGATATGAGCTAACTATTTTAGCGTAGTGATCACAAAATAATACTTCACTTGTCGGACGAATAATAAGTGGATCTTCAATCTTTTGATTACCACCTTGTGTTGCGACTAATGTTTCAGGGGCAAAGCCTTCGATATGATCTTTTTCTTTTTGAAAAAGACTTGTGGGAATAACAAGGGGCATGTACACATTATCATGACCTTTTTCTTTAAACTTTTCATCTAAATATTTTTGAATATTTTCCCAAATCGCATAACCATAAGGTCGGTAAATAATAAAACCTTTAACTTCGCTATAATCCATTAATTCCGCCTTGCGACACACATCAGTGTACCATTGGGCAAAATCTTCACTTTGGGTTGTAATTGCATCAATTTTAATCTTACTCATCTTTATTTCCTCTTACTAAAATTAATAATTCTTAGTGCTTTCTTTTTATCAATAGTTTGCAAGCTGTTGTCTTTCTTGCTAATTTCATCACTAGCGACATAATCTACACCTGCCCGAATATAATACTCGATTTCACTCCACTTTGGCAAATCACTAATCATTATTGGTTTTTGATGACGTAATAATTTACCTAATGATGAAAGTAAGGATAAGCGTTCCCGTTCATCATTAACTGTATGGGTTAAGATTTTTTCATTCACCATAAAGTAATCAACTTCACCATAAATTTTGTCTGGCAGTGTTAATTCAGTATCACTAATGATTAAACACACTTCATACTTTTGTTTTTTAATATTCTTAATCAGTTTTAACATATCTTCAATGTTCACAAATGTGTTAGCGAAATCTTGTTCTTCTAACATAAAGACCATTTTGAGATCATTCGCAAATGGCTGCGTACTAAAAGCATCACTAATAAAGTCGACTCCACCTAACCCAAGGGGGACAAATAGTAATTGCTTATTATTGCGGCGCATATTGTAATAACGGGCCGCTGCCTTCCGGAGCACCATCTTTACAAGCTGTTCGTTTTGCTTATTTTCTCGCGCAAATTGCGCAGCTTCATTGAAACTCCCGAATAATGAACCGCTGATGCTGAAGGTCGTTAAGTACCCTAATATTTCAACTGTTTTAGCATTAACAATTGGTTGAAATAAAGTATCGACTCCCTTGCGAGCCACAAGTTGTGTTAGTTCACTGCGATATAAACTTAAGTCCATGTCTTTAATTTCTTTATTTGGATCATGAATTAAGAGCCGACCGTCTTCTTTAAGCGCATAAAGACTTAATTCTTCCGCTGTTTTAAAAAACATATTCATCTCCGAAAATTGACGAGACCGCGTTAACCCAATCCCGAGTGAATATTCGTTGTAGCCATTTTTTTGGAGATAACCGCTCATGCGTTTCTTTATTGATTGGAACACATCAATAGCGGTATCAACATCACTTGAACGCGGGAAGTATATGCCAACAGTATGATTATCAACAAAACGAATGACGCGACTTCGTTTCCGATAAACAGCGACTTGGTTTTGTAACTCATACCATAAATGCGGCGGTATTTCTGCGCGGTGCGTTTGTGCTCCGCTTGCTGTCACTGCAATACTAATCGCACCATATACGCCACGCCCGCGCTTATGGGCGCGTCTGTATACCTTTACTAATTCTTCTTCAGTTAAGTAACCTATATTCTCTTTTTTCTTCACCGTTAAATTCATTTGGTCATTAGCCTTTAAATATCGATACAAATAAGATTCAAGGTGAATAATCTTTTTTTCATAATCGACACCAGTTACTTCTAAAATTGAAGCGTATGACCGACGCATATCTCGCACAAAAACATCAACTTTATAAAATTTACTTGCTTCACTTTTTGGATCAATTAAAGCGTTAACCCATTTATCAAGTCGATCAACTTCTTTCGCGGTAAATTGTTGAAAAAATTGTGGTAATAAACCATTTTTGCGTTCGCCAAAACTACCGCGATTAAAGTAAGTGACTTTTCCTTCACCTAAGTCAAGAAGAAAAATCCGCGGTGTTGTTATATTTCCTAAAATAATGTTTTGGTCTTTAAGATCTTTACGATTACCGTGAATAATTAAAAGCACAGCAATAACTAACATCACTATTGTGCCGCTAAGTAGTATTACCCTTGGTAAGTTTTCTAATATGAAATTAATAATGTCCTGCATAAATCACCTATGTATATTATACATAAAAATAATTTTATCATTGCGTAGAAGCGAATATTTTATAGATACTATAAAATCTTTGTTATAATTAGCATTACGGAGAAATACCCAAGCCTGGCTGAAGGGGTCGGTCTCGAAAACCGATAGGAGGAGCAATCTTCGCGAGGGTTCGAATCCCTCTTTCTCCGCCATGAAAGAGGAAAACAAATGGCGAAAAAACGTTTATTAATTGTTGTGGACTATCAAAATGACTTCGTTAATGGAGCACTTGGCTTTAGTGATGCCCATGAAATCGAACAAAAAATCATTGATACTATTGAAGACCACTTAAAAACAAAAGATGACATTGTCTTCACTAAAGACACCCATTTTGATAACTATTTAGAAACTGAAGAAGGGCGTAATTTACCTTTCAAACACTGTATCAAAGGTACACCGGGTCATGATATTCATGGTAAAGTAGCAGCCTACTTACCAAAAGCAAAGAAAGTTTATGAAAAGTTAACTTTTGGTTCACTTGAACTCGCTAACGATATTGTAAATAAAGGTTATGAAGAAATTACGCTTGTTGGTTTAGTGACAAATATTTGTATTTTAAGTAATGCTTTACTTGCTAAAGCCGCTTTACCTGAAGCAAAAGTTATCGTCCTTAAAGACGGTGTCAATAGCTATGACAAAGACTTACACGCTAAGACACTAGATGTGTTACAAGGCACACAAATTATCGTTAAATAAACTTTATGAACAAACCTAAAGATATTAAAATCATCATTCTTTTAGGCCAATCAAATATGGAAGGCCATTCGTGGACTAGTTATTTAGACCGGCATTTCCCGCCTGAATTAGTCAATTACTACACTTCCCCTTTCAAAACGGAAATTGCCTATAACTGTGATAATGGTAATAATGAATCATATGATGAATTTGTCCCTGTCAGAGTTGGACAAGGATATGACTCTACGCGTTTTGGTCCTGAAATTGGGATTGCTGCGCACTTAGAAAAAGCTCAGCACAGTGATGAATTTAAAATTATTAAGTTCGCGATTGGTGGCACTAGCCTTGAAGTATTTTGGCGCTCACCATCAAGTGGGATCCCTGGACTATGTTATGTGTTTGCCACTAATTATGCGAACCGTATGCTTACAAAATTAAAGCGTGATGGCTATAATCCAACTGTCAGCGCTATTCTTTATATGCAAGGTGAAAATGATTCAGTTGATGGTGGGCATCTTCAATACGAAAAGTATTTACAAAATCTTGTTAATGATTTACGGAACGAATTTAAAGATTACGCACCTAAAGCAGGCATTTACTTTATTGACGGCCTGATTAATGATGCTGAATTTTGGACACATCACGAAATAATTAATACCGCTAAGCGTAATGTAGCAAAAAGTGATCCAAAAAACATCATTGTCGATACACTTACCCCACAACTTTCTTTTAGCAATGAACCGGATTTTGAAATAGACTGGGCACATTATGATAGTGATGGTACTATTAAACTTGGTCACTTATTTGGTGAAGCTGTTACTGAACATATTAAATAGTTACTAATAACAATAAACAAAAAAGCACCCGCGACTGGGTGCTTTTCTCTTTCTTTATGGCGCGCCCGACACGACTCGAACGTGTGACCCCAACCTTCGGAGGGTTGTACTCTATCCACCTGAGCTACGAGCGCATTTATTACCCTAATACTATATCTAAAATCATCATAATAATAAAGCCTAACATTACAGCAAATGTGCCTTGGTGCTCAGTTCCACTTAAATTTGCTTCAGGAATTAAATCTTCCACAACAACAAACATCATCGCTCCTGCGGCAAAACTTAAAAACCACGGTAAGAGTGTTTGAAACACCGTGGCAAATAGAAACGCCAAAACTGCACCAATTGGTTCAACAATTGCACTAGCAACACCAAATCCGAATGCTTTACCTTTATTATTAAGACGCCGCGCCATCGGTAAACTAACAGCCGCTCCTTCAGGAATATTTTGAATTGCCATCCCAATTGAGAGGGCTAGGGCACTATAGAGCGAAATAGAAGCATTTCCAGGATTAACAATACCTGTATAAGCCACAGCAAAAGCAAAGCCGACCGCAATACCTTCAGGAAAGTTATGAATTGTCATTGCTAAAAATAATTTTGAATCAAGACTTAGTTTTTTAGTTGGTAATCCTTCTTCATCTTCACTACGTTGATGCATATGAGGGACAATACGGTCAATAAACCATAAAAAGAGTACTCCTAATGCAAATCCGACCGCAACTGGAATAATCGCTAATTTACCCCAGCCTGAATTTTCAGCAAATTCTAAACTTGGCATTATTAATGACCACACTGAAGCAGCAATCATTACACCCGCAGCAAATCCTAGTAAAATACTATTAACTCGCTCACTTATGGGCCCGCGGAAAAAGAATACCGCTGCTGCACCAAGCGCAGTCGCAATGAATGGTATAGCCATCCCGATAATAATAATCCATAGTTCAAGTGTTGTTAACATTACTGAATATTGACCTCGCTACTGAACACAATTGTATCACCTTTATGCCCAGAAATTACGACTTTTGCATCGTCCCTGCTGCGACTAATTGTTAAGGTTTCACCTTGTAAAGCTTCATTATTATAATTAATTACAATACTTTTAATCTTTTGACCTTTTTGTAAATCAAGATAATCATAGATTATATTTCCGTATTTTGAATTATTTAAGTGTCCGTTTTCATCAATATCACTTGGGCGTACGGTGTAATTACCTACAACATTATCACTAACACTGGGTCGCGGGAAGGTGTGATTGAAAGGTTCTTCTTCATAATAGAAATCAAGCGGATAATCATAACGATCAGCGCCTACTATTTTACGCGAATCAATATCAATTAAAACCCATCTACTTCTGGAGTAAGCAATTATTTCATTCGTTGCTGGGTTTACAATTTTATAATAGCGATCAAAATAAAACCTTGTTGCAGGACGTGGCCAAGTCACAACCTCAACTTCTAGCGGAGTTTCAGGATAAGTAACATACTCTATTTCTGTGCGCGCTATAACCCACACTAAGTTAATTTTTTCTAAGTGTTCACGACCGGCACCTAATAAATAAGCGTGACGGGCGGCAATATTTTGGAATAAATCAAGTGTGCCTTGTACACCAATATTGTTACTTGGATCATAATAATTAGTGGTGAGCACATATTTTTGTTTATAAATATTTTCTACTTTCATCGTCGCTTTTCCTCCTTTAATCTTTAGATTAAGGCAACATTATAATATTACACCATTTGTGTGAAAATAAAGGCTATTTATACTATTTTATTTATATTTTTTACTTACTTTTTAAATTTTATTCAATGTTTTTTTCTTCGGTTTCGCTTGGTGTTTCTACTTCGGTTGAAAGCGAGTCTTCGCTATTTTTCTTATAAGTTTTAATACCGAAAATAAACCAAATGATATGAAAAATCCACACGACTCCTAAAATAATGCTAGGAATATATACTTTTTTAATCATCATCGGGATAAATCCAAGTAACATCACAAGTGTCACTGTAATCATCATCTTTATTTTTGCCGGCCAAGTCATGCCTTTGCCCTTAACATAACTTGCTAGATTCTTTTTATATAGTTTTGTATTAATAAACCAATTATGTAAACGTTTCGAACTTTTGGCAAAACTAAAAGCGGCGAGCAAAAGAAATGGAACCGTCGGTAAAATAGGAAGTGCGGCTCCGATTGCACCAAGTGCGAGACTGACACAACCTAAAATAATCCAAAATATCTTTTTTGCTTTCATTTATTTATCCTCAACTTCCTCTACTATTTCACCATTAAAACGATAGACACGATCAGCGATTGCCATTGTTGACTCACGGTGTGATACAAGAATGATGCCGCGATCTTCTTTATGTTTTTTTAATGCTCTTAGGATAATGCCTTCGTTTATACTATCTACATTACTAGTTGGCTCATCAAGTAATATTAATTTGCTACCACGTAAGAACGCACGAGCTAGACCAATGCGTTGTTTTTCACCAGCGGATATATTATCGCTAAACACTCCTACACGTGAATTAAAACCTTGCGGAAGTGAAACAATAAAATCGTAAATTGATGCCTTTTTGCAAGCAATTTCCACCTCTTTTAATGTTGCATCACGTTTAGCGATTAATAAATTCTCAAGAATAGTGTCGTCAAAAAGATAAGTGTCTTGGCTGACCATTGTTACATTATCTAAAAGGTTATCACTGTTAATATTTTCTATTTCAATACCGTTATATAAAATCGTACCTTCATCTTTTTTGTAAAATCTTAATAACAATTTTAGTAATGTTGATTTGCCGCATCCCGAAGGACCAACAATTCCAACTATCTTACCCTTATTAGCGTGTACACTAACATCATTAAGTATTTCTTCATTTTCAGCATAGGCAAAAGACACATTACTAACTGTTACATTTTCAAATTCAAAATCACTTCCGTTATCAATCTTAGTAATCAGTGGTTTTTCATTTAATAAATCAAGTACACGATCACCTGCTGCAAATGTTTGCGTTAAATTACTTGGTAAAGAAGAAATAGCGATAACAGGACCGAATGAACCGAAGATAGCAGCAACGCCAATAATCATACGCCCAATAGTTAAATTACCACGAATAACAAGTATCGCCCCGAGCACTAATGTAATAAAGATAAAGATGGAAACAAATAGTTCAGTAGTAGCGTGTGCCCTAGTCGTATCTTTTTTCAACTTTTTTGTTTCGTTAAGCAACATATCAGAACGTTCATTAACTTCTACTTCACGTTTTGGTCCACCATTGTTTAAAACAATATCTTTAATTCCTTTAATACTATCAAGGAAAAATGAGTTAAAGGCGGCAAAGTTTTGGCGATAACGAACACCCGAAACTTTTAATTTCTTTGATGTAATAAGTGGTAGTAAAATACCGATGACAATATAACTAATTAGGGCATTTACCGCTAATAACCAACTTGAAGAAAAACCAACAAATAAAATAACACTAATCGACACAACTATAGCAATAAAAATAGGGGAGATTGTATGAGCATAAAACACCTCGAGTATTTCAATATCCGAAGTTATCATCGCAATAATTGATCCTTTTTGTTTACTCTCTATCTTTGAAGGAAATAATGTTCGTAAAGCACTAAATATCTTATCGCGTAGCACCGCTAAAAGCCGGAAAGCAATATAATGATTTGTGTATTGTTCTATGTATCTAAGGATTCCGCGTAAAACACCAAATCCAATTAACAAACTGAAAATTAGCGGATATGAAAGTGCAATTGCTTCACCTAAAAACTTAGCTATCGCTACTGCTCCTAAAAGTGTGACACCCATCGCGAAAATAAATCCTGATGAGCCAGTAATAATTGCTAAAACCATAATATAAGATAAGCTACCTAAAAGTACGACAAGACTTGCCATAATTTTTGCCCCACTTCTTCGTATTACATTAGGCCTTTTCATAATTACACTCCATGTAACCCTCTTCTAATGCTTTTTGGGTCGTAAATAATTTAGCGTATCCACTATTATTCGCCATTAAAGTATCATGGTTACCACTTTCTAATAATTCACCATTTTCCATATAATAAATATAATCACTAGGCACTACATTAGCGAGACGATGAGAAATAACAATTACCGCTTTCTTTTTCGATAATTCTTTAATATTAGCCATAATTATGGCTTCGCTTTCTATATCAATATTGTTAGTTGCTTCATCAAATATATATATCGCTTTGTTAGTGACTAAATTAATTGCCACAGCAAGGCGTTGCCTTTCTCCTCCCGATATATTTAGCGCATCTTCATTAATAACTTTATCTAACCCACCATTTGCTTCAACAAAATCAGCAAGATTAACTTTTGTTAAAGCCGCATATATCTCTTCGTCGGTTACATCTTTATTTGCTAATTTAAAATTATTGCGGATTTTATCATTAAAAATATAAGTATTGTAACTAATGACCGCAAGATTACTATAATAACTTTCACGCGACAGAGTTTCTAATAATTCGCCACCAACACTCACACTCCCAAATTGCGGTCTAAGTGCACCTGTAATAAGATTAACAATTGTTGATTTTCCACTTCCTGATTCACCAACAATCGAA
>DBRT01000027.1 GCA_002306335.1 Caryophanales bacterium UBA1361 | reverse complement strand
AGGATCTTTTGGCGCAATAGTGGTACCAGTACCAAGGTAAACTTTTAAACCGTTTTCAGCAACAGCATTATCACGGCTTAAGCGGACGGTGAAGTCAATGTAGAATCCATCAGCAACACCAGGATCACCATCGGTTGGAACTGTTGCGATGCTTGAAGCAGTACTAACTGTGCTTGTCCATACTGGTTTATAAAATGTTTTACCATCACCAGAAATGTCAGTAACTTTGTTAGCACCAGCAATTGTAACTTTATTGGCTTCAGCATCATAAGATGGAGCACCACTCCAAGTATTTAATGAGCTTAGGTATTCAATGGCTAAGTTGCCATCTGAAGATTGAACTGTAGCTTCGCTGTAAGAGATGCTAGCGGTACGCACGGTTGTAAACCATGCAAAGGTTGAGCTTGTCGCGGCGATTCCACTTAAGAGAACTAAGCCGATCGCTCCTAATAATACTTTATTCTTTTTGTTCATAATATGTAATATCCTCCTTTGAACAATTGCCGGAAGTTGTGGCCGGCCCCACTTTCATCGATGAGATGAACTAATTGGGCAATTAGGTTCTAATTTAATATCTTTGATATTAGTGTAGTACTTGCCTAGAGACTATAGATGTCTAGGGCAACTTTGAACATGCCTCCGAGTGCCTTGTCTTTGGTCGCTTCCGCGTCCGTACCTTCAATCCAGAAGCGAAACCCAACGTATGCTTCGGAGTCACTCGATAAATCGGCAATTTGATGAGTGGGTCCATCCGCTTCACTAAGTTTTGTAACGAATGGATCACTGTTAACTTCTGCACTTGCGTCATGAACTTTATAGCCATTAACACTGTAGGCGGTGCTAGCCGTATCTTTAATAATATATTCTGGGCTAGTTTCGACGACAGGGGCGTGCAGTTCAATTAGTGCAGGCGAAGCGCGGAATTCGTCCGCATAACTTATTACTGCCATGCGTACTGCGCTTACTGCATCAACATCGCGTGGTTTAGTGGCATCGACCGGAAGAATCTTCGTATTTTCGCCTAAGTAGACTTTAATTCCCGTTGCACTTGGGGAATCGCTTTGTCTAGCAATCTTAAGGACGAAGTCGATGTAGTAATTTTCGGCAGTCGCTACTTCTTTAATATTTGTAGCAACGCCTTCAATTGGCGACCACACGGGTTTGTAAAAATCTAAACCATTTCCGGAAATATCTGTGACACGATTCGCACCCGTTAATTTAATTTCGTTTGCTTCGTCACTAATCGTTCCGAAAGTGTTTAGTGAATCAACGTAAGTCACAACGAGATTACTATCGCTACATACAACAGTCGCATCACTAAAAGTAAGTGAAGCAGTACGTGTCGTGGTAAACCACGCGAATGTTGTACTTGCTGCGGAAAGACCACTAAGTAAAACAAGCGCTAGAGCACCAAACATAATTGATTTTTTGTTTTTCATATGTTCATCTTCCTTTCGTTGCGCTTGTCGTGTGTCTTACAAGGTTTGACCGAGTCGGAAGAGTAAGTTCTTTGTAATGTATTACTAGTTTTAAGTCCGAGTAATAAAAACAGCCACCTATTCTTACGCTCGGTAGCTGGCTATCTTATTGCTAAGACCCTATAGTTTTGCGTCACTAGATCGCTCTAGCTTTGCCTTTTACACCATGATTATATATAATTCAGAAATTTTGTCAACAAGGAATATAAAATTTTTTAACTTTTTTTCATTTTTCCATTTATTTTTATCATTCTATGGTGGTTTAAAAGGTTGTTTTTATATTTTATTTACATTTGTTATCGTTATCTTTCTTATTTTTAAAGTAAAATTTTACAATTGAAATTTTTGTTAGATTTTTCGAGAACAATTTTAAATTTAATGCATTCTATGACGAAAGTGAAAGCACTTACATCAGTAAATTTAAGTTTAAAACTTTGCAAAAATTATTATATGTAGATATAATACAACACACTACAACACACTGGAATATATCTATGGAGAATTTCTTTGTTATTGTTAGCGCATTCTTCTACCTGTCAATCATGACAGCGTCTTTTATATTTTTAAATCGGCAAGATGATCAAAATTCACGTCGCTTTCGGGTTGTCGTCTTACTTTATGTGTTTACAATCTTAGGAATAATTCTTGATACACTTTATCGTTTAGATTATGGGGGACTAATTAATCTTCCGTCATACGCCTTTGCTGGAGTTATTACCGCTACATATGTTTGCTTACCAGTCGTGTGGGGATTATGGTACTTATATATTAGTCACACTTCATATTTAAAAGAGATACCGCGCGCTTATAACATTGTTGTTGCTGCGACCTTACTTTTAAATTTAGCGCTTTCACTTATATCTTTAATTCCTGGCACTAATATTTACTTTACTATTGTTGATGGCGTATATGCTAGAGGTAAATTATTCTTTGTCCAAACAATTATTTTCCTTTTATTCTTAGCGCTCACCATTTGTTTTTACACGCGTTTCTTTAAAACATTTGGGAAAAGTGAGCGCTTTACTTTCTTACTTATTATAACTACTCTGATATTAGCACTTGTTGGTCACTTATTAAATAATTTTATTCCGTTTATGGTTATGAATAATGTATTTAACTATATGATTCTGGCAATGAATGTTCAATATATTCATGCTTCTACTGATTTCTTGACTGGTCTTGCTAATCGTCGGAGCTTAAGTAACCACCTTCATAGTCGCATGACTGGTACGGGGAAAACGAGCAGTTTTTCCATTATTATGTTTGACCTTGATAATTTTAAAATGATTAATGATACATTGGGTCACGATGCCGGGGACGACGCTCTTCGTCAATTTGCGCGGTTCTTACGCCATCATTGTGACAATGTTGACTTTGTCGCACACTTTGGCGGTGACGAATTTATTATCGTTCTTGATAGTATGTCGCCCGCTGAACTTAAAAAACGTGTTGCGGTCATTCGCGAACAATTTAGTGAATATGAAGGTAATAAAGTCGGTAATTTTAAACTAGTCTTCAGCGCGGGATACTTTATCCATAACAAAGATTTAAAAATTAGCACTGGTGAACTTATTCGCATTATCGATGAGCGGATGTTTAGAGATAAGCGTAAACGCAGTAATGGTAAAACTAATTAAAAAAATATACGCACACATAGCGCGTACGTATATTAATAATTAAGTGTGGCAATCACACTTTTTTATTTACCTTCGTTAAATTTCTTTTCCATGATGATTTCTTTACTCTTCATCATCCGAATTGTATTGCTGCGTTCTAAGTCTGTTAGTTTCATGCGTATCACACGAATTTGTTCTTCAATTTCTTTAATGACAATATTTTCAATCGCATTAACACGGCGTTTTGATTTCTCAATTTCCGCCACTAAGATTTTAATGGTATTTTCTAAGTTAGCAAGTTCGATGAGTAACGCAAATAAATCTTGAATCGCTGTGATTAAATCATCAAAGGCACTAGTTGTCGATAGTAAATCATAATTAACTTCAGTGTGACTAGCTTTTGTTTCTAAGTTAGGAATGACTACACCCATTACGCGATCAAACTTTGCACTTAATTCATGTTTCGTTACACTGTCATTAATATGGTCATTAATTGCTTCTTTACTCATTTTGACACACGCAAATTGATAGCGAGTTAAAGTTGCACTTAATGCACTTTCAACCTTTTCCCGCAGAGCGCGGTACTCAGGTAGCAGCGGAATAAACTCATGAATTAATTCATCTTGTTTGTCTTTTAAAAGCTTGTGACCACGCGTTGTGGTCGCTAGTTTATCCCGTAACCGTTGTAACTCCATCCGGGTTGGATTAATTTGCGCAGTGCTCATTAATTACTCTTTACTTTCCTTATAATATTTATCAACGAGTTTTGGATCAACACGCCGTAATTCTTGCCGTGGTAACATTCCTAAAAGTTTCCATCCAAGATCAAGTGTTTCTTTAATACTACGGTTAGTGTCAAAGCCTTGTGAAACATAATCTCTTTCGAAAGCATCGGCAAAAGCCGCGTATTTTTGGTCAATTTCAGAAAGTGCACTATCACCTAAAATAAGTGATAATTCTTTTGCATCTTTACCGCGCGCATACGCACTGAAGAGCTGATTCATTGTATCAGCGTGATCATCACGCGTTTTACCTTTACCAATCCCTTTATCTTTAAGCCGTGAAAGTGAAGGTAAAACATCAATCGGTGGCGTTAAGCCTTTCATTGAAAGGGGACGGGACAAAATAATTTGTCCTTCGGTAATATAACCCGTTAAGTCTGGAATTGGGTGCGTTTTATCATCTTCAGGCATCGTTAAAATCGGAATTTGGGTAATGGAACCTTTAAGTCCCTTTACGCGACCCGCGCGTTCATAGAGCGAGGCTAAGTCTGTGTACATATAGCCAGGATACCCTCTTCTACCAGGCACTTCTTTACGCGCAGCACTGATTTCGCGTAACGCTTCAGCGTAGTTAGTAATATCCGTTAAAATAACTAAGACATGCATCCCAAGTTCATAAGCAAGATATTCTGCCGCGGTAATCGCCATACGTGGTGTTGCAATCCGCTCAATCGCTGGGTCATTTGCTAAATTAAAGAACATTACAGTCCGGTCAAGCGCATCACTTTCTTCAAATGCTTCACTAAAGAAGTTTGCTTCTTCAAAAGTAATGCCAATTGCGGCAAATACAACCGCAAATTTTTCGTCGCGTCCTAACACTGTCGCTTGCTTAGCAATTTGCGCAGCGAGCCTGTTATGTGTTAAACCTGAACTAGAGAAAATTGGTAACTTTTGTCCGCGAACAAGAGTATTTAACCCATCGATGGCACTGATGCCCGTTTGAATAAATTCGTTTGGATAATCGCGCGCTACTGGGTTAAGCGGTACACCATTAATATCAATGCGTTTAAAAGGAATAATGTGCCCTTTGCCATCAATTGGCCGACCAAGACCATCAAACTTTCTTCCTAAAATGTGTGGTGATACCCCAAAAGTAACACCTTCACCAGTAAAGATAGCTTTCGCGTCATCAATTTTTAATCCTTGACTACTTTCAAAAAGTTGGACAACGGCTTTATCATTATCAATTTCTAAAACTTTACCAAGCCGCTCTTCACCGTTACTTTGAATAATACGCACAAGTTCATCAAATTTAACACCGCTGACATTTTCGACAACCATCAGGGGGCCAACAACTTCTTTAATTGTTTTAAATGCTTTAATTGCCATATATTTATTCCTCCTTCAAGTTGTTAAATGCCGCAATAACATCTTTTTTAAGCGCTTTAACTTGTTTATCAAAATCTTTTTCTTCGACATATTTTATATGACTTATGCGTTCATTAACCGCAAGGTTTTCCATTTGCTTGTATTCAACGCCTTCGTCAAGTGCAAGGTTTGCTTCTTTAAACCAAGTAACAATTAAATCAAGCATCCCGTATTGCTTTTCAATGGAAGTATAAGTATCTACCGCGTGGAAAGCGTTTTGGTGTAAATAGTCTTCTCTAATCATCTGCGCAGCGTGGAGTTTGACTCGATCTTTTTGACTAAGTGAATCAATACCCACAAGACGAACAATTTCTAGAAGCGCTGCTTCGTCTTGTAATAATTCTTTTAAAAGAGCGACATAATCTTTCCAATACGGGAAAGAGGCACTATGATGCTTAACAATATCGTCATCATACAAAGAATAACTCCGTAACCAGTCGATGGCCGGGAAATGCCGCTTATACGCTAGACTAGCGCTTAACCCCCAGAACACTTTAACAATCCGTAAAGTTGCTTGGGAAACCGGTTCACTAGTGTCACCGCCTGGCGGCGAAACTGCGCCAATTGCGGTAATCGAACCTAAACGTTTCTTTTTACCTAAAGTCACAACAACACCAGCTCTTTCATAGAAGTCACTTAAGCGACTTGCTAAGTAAGCGGGATAGCCTTCTTCGCCTGGCATTTCTTCAAGGCGTGAACTCATTTCTCGCAGTGCTTCTGCCCACCTAGAAGTAGAGTCGGCCATAATCGCCACACGGTAACCCATATCACGGAAATATTCCGCAATTGTAATACCGGTGTACATACTTGCTTCACGTGCCGCAACTGGCATATTTGAAGTATTAGCGATTAATACCGTCCTGTTCATCAGTGATAATCCTGTTTTAGGGTCAACAAGCTTCGGGAATTCCATTAAGACATCAGTCATTTCATTCCCTCTTTCACCACAGCCAATATACACAATTAAATCTGCATCCGCCCATTTAGCGAGTTGATGTTGAACAACGGTTTTACCACTACCAAATGGCCCAGGAATTGCTGCAATCCCCCCACTAGCGATTGGAAACAAGGTATCAATCACTCTTTGACCAGTAACCATCGCTTCTTTAGGTGGTTTTTTTGTAAGATAAGGCCGCTTTTTACGCACTGGCCATTTTTGTAACATCGTAAGTTCTTTCTTGCCGTCAATTGTTTCTAACTCAGCAATTACTTCTTCAAGAGTAAATTCACCTTCATTAATTTTAGTAACTTTCCCTTTTACTCCAGGCGGCACTAAAATTAAATGTTTAACTGCAGGTGTTTCATTAACATAACCTAATTCATCACCTTCTTCGACTTCTTCGCCGACTTTTACAGTCTTGATAAAGTTCCATTTACGTTTACGATCAAGTTTTGGTACTTGCACACCAACAGGAATATAAGTGCCATGTAATTCATAGATTGAAGTAAGAGGACGTTGAATACCGTCGTAAATTGCTTCCATTAACCCTGGACCAAGTTCAACGGAAAGTGGTTCTTCAGTTAAGGTAACAGGTTCACCAGGACCAACCCCAGCGGTTTCTTCATAAACTTGAATACTTGCTAAATCATCGCGTAATTCAATGATTTCGCCAATAATTTGTTTATCACCAACAAGCACAACGTCATAAACTTGCGCAGTTTTCATCCCGCTTGCTACGACAAGCGGACCAGATACTTTAACAATTTTACCAGTTACTTTTGCCATATTCATTTCCTCTTATAGAAGATCAATCCCAATTGATTTTCTAATACTTTCTTTCATCTCACTTATTGCTTTACCTTCATCTTCCGTATTAAATGGGAGCGGTAAATAAAGGGGATATAATTGTTTTTGATTTTTAGTGTACTCAGTAAAGAACGATGTAAAAAAGGTGTCATAGGCTATTACTTTTACTTCTTTTGGTAATTCTTTTAAGATTTCAGTAATTTCTTCTTCGTCTTTGACAACATGGACTAAAAAGCCAATTGCTTTAAAAAGAATTGCTTCGCTTTTATTACTAAATAACACTAGTTCGTCCATCTTTTATCCGTTCCTTTTCGTGTACACAATATTGCGTAACCTTTCAATTTGTAATTGCTTACGTTTAATGTAATAAATTAATGTTGGTTTAAAGTCACTATCCATCGCTAGTATTTTTAACTTATTAAATAAGTATTCATCTAACTTTTCTTCTAACTCCACTGTTGATTCGCTTTCACTAGCGTCAATATTGAAGTTGTTTTTTAAATACGCATAGATAGTGTGAGTATCACCATTTACTAAAGCGCTAAAAGTTTCTTCGCTTAACACACCCTGTTTTAAGTAATTCGCTAATAAACTCGCGGTGGTGTCGCCTCTTTTTTTACCACGCACTAGTGTTAATATGTTTAAGAGCGCGTGCGTATAATCTAAATAATTTACTAAGGCTTCTTCTTTTCTTTGTAGTGCTTTTTCATATGTTTCATTATAGAAATCACGAAGTGCACCTTGGTCTTTTTTAATAACATCATGGGCAAAGAAATAATTAACGTATAAGGGGTCGTTTTTCGTATAAAGACTAACTTCTTCTTTTAAATCACTAAGCGCAAGCTTACATAGCGCTTCAAAGTTCGTAACGATACTTGTCGAAACAAGTTCATTATTAATAAAGAAGTTAAGTCGATCCATACCGCTAAGGTTTGCAAAAGTTGCAAAATCACTCTCTGTTAAGAGATTTGATATTTTAGCGTCAAGTACTCCCTTTAAATAAACGTTATTCATCTTTAAATAATTCGTTATAAATCCTTTGCTCGTGTTTCTTTTGATAGTTAATGACGATTTCTTTGAAGTCAAAGATTAAGTCATACTGCGGTGTACTTAGCAAAAAGCCTTCCGCAACATGTGTCGGTTCTTTACTTAATGTAAAGTTATATTTGGCATCTTTCTTATTTAATAAGTCAAGGTTTGTCGCATCTTTCTTACTTGAAAGCGCGGTCACAAATTTCTTAAAGTTGCGCGCAGAAACATGCATTACTTCATCACCTTTAACTTTTTCTTTAGCAATTAAATTAGTGACAAATTTTAATAATTCTTCACCTTCTAAATTCGCTAATTTATTAACAACCTCGTCAAAGATGCTTACGACAATTTCTTGACGAACTTGTTCTTTATAGTTGTCCAGTCCTTTTTCGTTACGCTCTTTATATTGGCGAACGCGTTCGACACTTTTTGCTTTAGCTTCCGTTAATTCGGACTCATTTTGCGCGGAAATAGCGTCCTTTCCCGCTTTTAAAATACGGCTGGCCTCGCTTTTAGTTTCCTTAACTAAAAGTGCAGCCTCCTTTTTAGCTTCTTCAGTAATTCGTTCAAAGATTGGCTTTTTCATAAGCGCTCCTTAAACCGGTACCGCAATGTACATTAAGACACTAACAAGTAACGCTAAAATTGCGTAAGTTTCAACCATCGCTGTCATTGTCATACCACGCGCAGACATTGCTGGGTTTTTACCAGTCATGCTAATTGAAGCAGCAGCCATCTTACCTTGATAAATGCCTGAAGCTAGCCCACCAATCGCAATCGGTAAAGCAGCGGCAAATAATGCTAAACCTTGTTCATTAGTAAGAGCAATCGGGTTTCCGCCAATCATCCCAATTTTAACCATAATTAAGACGGCGACGAGGAACCCGTAAATCCCTTGTGTACCTGGTAAGGCTTGTAAAATTAACACCCGACCAAATAATTCTGGTTTTTCTGAGATTACACCAGCGGCGGCTTTACCACCTAAAGAAACACCTACTGCTGAACCAACGCCCGCAAGACCTGCGGCAAGAGCTGCTCCAATGAGCGCATACACTAATCCTGTTGTCATTTATTCATTCTCCTTTATTGCATTAACATATTTTAATTTGTACGAAAACGGCGTAAATTCATAACCGCCACCTTCGTAGAACTTCCCAAAAAATTCTAAGTATTGTAAACGTCCATCATGGACATAGGCACTTAGAAGGCCCATTGCAAAGTTAAAGACATGGCCAATTAAATACACAATCGCCGCAAATAAAATGCCGACGACTGGAATACCGCCAACCATGCCCGCTAAAAGATTCATCGTAAAAGCAATAACTGCTGTACTTAAACTAAGCGCTAATAACCGTGAATAACTTAAAACATCACTTAAGTAACTTGTAACATTGTATAATCCGCCTAGACCAGCAAGCGCTTTACCAATGATCCCTTTCTTATCGCGTCCGCTAAATAATAAGATAAAAATAGCGCCAATCCCAATCATGCCGTAAGCTACATAGAGCACAATTTGATTTTTTACAACAACCGCTATCACTAATCCCACTAAGATTAAAATCCAACTAACAGCGTCAGCAAGCATTGATTTAATATCACGCTTTCTCGCATCATTAATAATCTTTAGTACTAAACCCGTAATAATATGAGCAATTCCTAACGCTAGTGAAAAGATTAACATCGGCAGCGGATCTTCAACGGGTTGCAAGACTACTGAAGTTAAGTTTGGATTTCCAAACCATTTACCAACAATATTTAATAAATCGACAGAAACACCAAAGAAACTGCCAGTAAGTATCCCGAAAATAATCGAGGGAATACTTGAATAAAGAAAGATAGTTGCTAAGTCTTTAAGTCCGCCTTTAGGTTTTGCTAGTTTTAAAAATAACCCAAAAATAATTAGCAGCGCTAGACCATAACCCATATCACCCATCATAATCCCGAAAATAATCCAATACCACACTGACATTGCGGGGTTAGGATCAAGTTCATTAGGGTTAGGAACACTAAACATGTTTGTGATCGATTCGAATGGTTTCACTAGCTTATTATTTTTTGTCGCAGTTGGCACCATTTCTTCGTTTTGCACTGCTAACTCTTCAATATCACAATCAACTTTATTTTCTAAGTTTTTTGTTAAGGTTTCAAACTCATCTTCACGTACCCAACCTTCAACATAAGCGACGCGTTCAGTCGTTTTAGTTACCACGAGTTTACGCAGTGCTAAATTGTAATAATAGTCGTAATAAATCCGTAACTTTTCTTCATCGTTACTTAACGCTTTTAAACTATCTTTTGCTTCTAAAATAGCTTTGTCGTTATTCGCTAAATTGTCATTTAATTCCGGCAAAAGTGCTTTAAGTTTTGTATCATATAGTGGTAGTGTTACTTCAGTAAAACGATATGAATTAAGTAAAATGAGCGCTTGGCTTTCATACACTACTTCATAACCAAAAGCGCCGTAGACAAATTCATGGTCGCGTGATGACTCTTCAAAAATATGACCTTTTTCGTCCGCTTCTTTAGCAAAATCTTCAAATAAATTAAGCGGGACTTGTCCAATAACAATCCGTGTTCGCACTAGTTCACTAAGTGGTTTAGTGGCAACACTTAAATTTAAGTACGGCGTTAATGTTTTAATTTCTGCTTGTAATTCCGCAATTTCTTTTTCAGCGTTTTCAATTGTTTTTAAAGCGCTATTAATTTTAGAAAGCAAAGCTTTACCTTCCGCTTCAATCGTGTTAAATTCACTTTGTTTAACTTCATGATAGGCAAAAAACTTTTTCTTTTTGTATTTGCTAAGCGCTTTAATTCCGCGCTCAATCGCTCGAAGTTCATTATTTATATCACTAGGAAGGCTTGGATCGTTTTCATGTTCAAAAAGCATAAACTTGCTTTCGTGTTGTAATGCTTCAATAAGCTTACCTTGTTCACTGATTGCGGTTAATAGTCTAATTTTCTTTACTGGAACAATCATTTTTCTACAATGTCCTTAAAGACTTTATCCACTAGTTTACTTTGGTTTGCTTTTGCACTTTTTTCAATCTCATTAGTGATTGTTTCTTTTTTCGCAGCAAAAGTTGTCGCTAGTTTTTCAATCTCGTGATCAGCTTTTTTATTAAGCGCGTTAATTTCACGCGCAATTGCTAAAGCATTTTCAGCGCGAAGTGTTGCTAATTCATCGTGAGTATCACTTAATAATTTCGTGTTATCTTCTCTTGTCTTAGCGAGTAATTCTTTCGCGTCAAGTTCAGCTTGTACAATTTTCTCTAATACACTCATAGGACTCCTTTCTAGGCATTTTGTCCGCTACCAATTTATTTATATAAATAGGTAGAGTTTTGTATCCACGTGTAGTATTTTAACATGTTTACATTGCTAATGTAATGTGATACGACTATGTGCTTCCGCTAAAATGTTGAATGTATACTAAAAAACCGCACTATGCGGTTATTTTAGATAAGAACATAATAGTTAAAACTATTTTTTGCGTTTAGCGTTTTTTATATATTCAATTGCCGCGTCAACTTCAAGTGGGCGGCTCATATAATACCCTTGCCCGAATTCACAGCCCAAGCCTTTTAGGGCATCATATTGTTCTTTAGTTTCAATGCCTTCTGCGAGTGACTGAATATTAAACTTTTTACAAATGTTAATAATATCTTGGGCAATACCTTGCTCAGCGTTTTCGGCATTTATTGGTGTCACAAAAACGCGGTCCATTTTAACCGTGTTGAAATTCAACCTTTCGATTCTCGCTAATGAAGAAAAGCCAGTACCAAAGTCATCAATTGCCGTATCAATCCCGTAATCTTTAATTTCAGCAAGTGCTTCACTTAATTGTTCATAGTTTGTAGAGAAAATTGATTCAGTCATTTCAATCATAATCATTTCAGGCGGGACACCCGCTGATTCAATGCGTGCAAAAAGGTCTTGGGCAAAATTTGGATCTAAGAGTTGTAATACGGAAATATTAATTGCGATACCACAATCATGAATCCCTGTTGCGAGCAATTCTTTTGCAAAGGAAACCGCTAAGTTAATAATTTTTTTACCAAAAGCAATAATAAGACGATTATTTTCGACAATTGGAATAAATTCTGACGGGGCAATAGGCCCATATTTATCACTAGTGAATCGCGCAAGTGCTTCAAAGCCACGTACTTTACCAGTTTGCAAATTAATAATCGGTTGGAACATGAGTCGTAATTTATGTTCATTGCCTGGCTCGTAAGATATAGCAATTAACTCTTGACGGAGGTGTTCTTCTCGCTTCACTTTTTGATCCATTATATCGTTGTAGATATGGATAGAAATAAGTGCATTTTCATCATCAATAAATTCACTTGCAATCCGTGCTCTTTGTAAGTACACTTCCGCAATGCTAATGCTCTTATGTAAGAATGTTACACCGATACCAGAGCGAATTTGTTCGCGCGAAATAGTGTGACCAATCGCACTTTTAAGTTCAGCGTAAAACTTTTTAATTTCTTCGCGTGTCATCTGATATTTAGCGTAAAATACAAACAAATCTTCTTCAGCATAATGCAGTGTTATTCTGCTTGTTTCAATTGTTTTTAATTTAGTAACAAGCGAAGCTGTTAATAATTCCATATATTGATAGCCATGTGAACGATATAATCTTTGACTTTCTTTTAGGTTCACTAAAATAATCGTTCCGCTATAATTTTTACTATCTAATTTTGCTTGTATTTTATCAATTAAATATTCGCGGTTTGGTAAATTAAGTTTTTGATCATACTGTTGAAAATGTTTGAGTTGTTTTTCAATTTTCTTCATATGATTAATGTCGGTAATTATCCCTTCATAGAATAATAAATTACCTTTTTTATCAAATACTGGTTTTGCAGTTTCACTTACCCATTTTTTAGTGCCATTCCTCGTCACTATTTCATATTCTTGGCGGAATTGCTTTTTACTCTTTGTTGCTTCATCAAATGCTTGACGAATTCTTGGTCTATGAACACGCACAATTAAATCGTAATAGGAAACAGTCTTATTATCGATTAATTCTTCAGGTCGATACCCCGTTAAGGCAAGCGCTCCATCAGACACAAATTCCATTGTCCAATTTTTATCATTAAGTGAGCGATACGCCATACCTGGTAAATTTTCTAATAAAGTAGCGCGAGCGCGATCACTTTCCGCTAGTGTGTCTTCAACCGCTTTTTGTTTCGTGACATCCCAAGATATTACTATCCGTGAAAATCCTTCATATTTTTCTGATTTTATTATCGAAATAAATTGTTCAACCCATACGATGTTACCGTCTTTTTTTATAACGCGTTTCGTGACATTGAAACTATTTTCTCCAAGTAGTTTAGCTTGTTTTTCAATTTCCGCTACTCTTTGCAAATCATCAGGATGAGTTTCCTTATTTAATCCCAACTTTTTATATTCTTCGCCTGTATAACCAAGAACCTCATCATTTTTTCGATTGAAAAGCGCTAGTTCTAAATTATCGTTGGGGATAATCATGATCCCAAACGGTGCACGTTCAAAAGCAGCGACCACCAGTGATATTTTTTCAATTGTGGAAAGCGGATATTCTTTTAATTCATATATCTTATTTAATAAGTCCGCAGCGGTGCTTGTTTCCATACACCAAAAGCCAAAACGTGCCTCTTCATCAATTGACTCATAAAATTCTTTACTCGCTAACACTAATAGTTTAAGGCGAGGATACTTTAAATATAGACGACTAAACTGCTCAACGCTTTGAATGTTTTCGTCTTTCAATTCAAAAATAACGCCACAGAGTTCAGGGTGTTTTTCAACCTCATTAAACATCTCTGATGGCGTACTAAAAAATAATATGAAATCATTCTCAAGCGCAGTTTTGACTGCGTTCTTGGTATTAAAATTATTACTGACAACTAAAATTTGTCCGTTTTTTTCCATTTGATCCCGTTTCTATTATACATTATAACATCTGTTATACATATTTTTTTGTTTTTTGAAAAAAATAAATATTATTGAGTTTTTTCGGTGATTTTTCGCTCCTTAAAATTTTTAAAAATTTAAAAAAATTGCAATATAAAAATTAATAAAATATATAAATGTTTTGCATTTTCTTTAGCAACATATACTCAAAAATCATAATAATATTAAAAGTTTTATCTTGCAAAACAATGTTATTTCCCTTGCATTTCGTGGTTATTTTGCACTAAATACAATTGCTTCATCTAATATTTTTTCGTCAAAGTTAAAGTTTTTATATCCTTCGCGTACTCTTCTTATATATTCCTCACTAGGAGCGCCAAGAATCCTGTCTTCATGCATGATATAGGCAAAGGCATTAATTGTTGTTTTCTTTCCGTTTTCACTTATTAATTCAACAACAAAATCTTTTTTATAGTAAAGTGTCGGAAATCCTTCATAACGGTCAAGCGCTACTTCGTCACCTTCTTGAATAATAAAAACACCAACTGGCACTTGATAACCCTTTGCTTTTTCAATCGTTAGGTAATTGCTATTTTCACTTCCCTTAAACATCAAGCGATAGTCTTTAATTATTGCTTTACCAACTTTTTTCGATGTTCCACACCGCTCCTGCATTTGTGCAAGATTAAGATTGCTGCCGTAGGCTAAATAGTACCGCAAATCTTTGTGACTAAAATCATTAAAATTCATAATATTTTCCCCATTACCTTGTATTTATTGTTCTTTTTTTAGCACTGCTTTAAATTCCTTCGTGCGTGTCCAATATTTAATGCCCCAATTTTCAAAATTCCATTCTTCGCTGAACTCATTACATTCGTAATCAACGTAATATATTAAGTTGTCTTGCACAACAAAATTCGTGGGGTAGTAATCAATATTTAGGCCCGCTTTTTTGGCTAAAGCTGCCATTTCTCGAACTTGATCAATAAATAAATCGATATTTACATCTCTTTTTACATATTCAAAAATTGTGTCGCCTTTAACATATTCTTTAATGATAATCTCTTGGCCTTTACAAATATCAATTAAGCGCGGCATTCTAATGCCCGCCTTGAATAATCGTTGATAATCGTAATATTCTGCCTCAATCTTGTTGCCAAAAGTATAATATTCACATGGTTCATGATGAATCATTTTAACCACGACTTCTTTATTATTAAAAGTCGCTAAATAGGAATAACCACCTTTCCCTTTACCGAGCAATTTTATTAGTGTGTAAGTTTTACCATTTACCATTACTTCTTTTTCCATAGTTCACCATCAGTATAGCGTTTTTAACCCTTAAACTAAAGACCACTATCGCTTTTTAAGGTGAAAGCGGGTAAAATAAATAATATGAAGATTATATCGAAAAGTAATTACACACTATTTAAAAATTGTCCGAAGTCACTGTGGTTATCTTTTTATAAAAGTGATGTCGCAGCGCCTTTAACCATGGACGTTTTAAAACGAATTGAAGACGGAAAAGAGGTCGGAGACCTTGCTAAAAAGTATTTTGCAAACACAATTGATGTTAAGTCTTTATTGCCAGATGGTTCGCTAGACATTTCTAAAATGCTTGAACTAACTAAAAAATATTTAAAACAAAAAGGTGTCACAATCGCTGAAGCTTCTTTTAAAGTAAATAACCTCTTCTGTTCTATAGACTTATTACGCGTCACTAGTGAAGGCTATGAAATTTATGAAGTTAAATCAACGACCGAAGCAAAAGTAGAACATAAGGTTGACGCTGCATTTCAAAAGTATGTATTACAACAATATGGACTAAATGTTATTAACACATATATTCTGCATTTAAATAAAGACTATATTCGTAAAGGTGATTTAGAATTAGATCAACTATTTACCATGAATCATCTAGATGAAGACACATCTTTCATAGAAGCAATGCACAATATGAAAAGTGATTTAAAAGCTATTGATAAATTACTGTTAACAAAAGCTGAACCCGCTGAAACATTATTAACAAGATGTAAAAATTGTGACTTTAAAGATTATTGTCAAAAGGATATTCCTGTTCCAAGCGTACTAGATGTTTACCGCCTATCAGGTTACAAATATTTAAATAAAGGCATCGTCACTTTTGAAGATTTATTAGAAAGCAATGTTGCTTTGCGAAAACGACAAAGTATTCAAGTTCATGCCTATTTAGATAATAAAGAAGTCATTATCGATAAAAAAGGGCTTGCCTCTTTTCTAAAGAAAATTAAGTATCCTGTCTATCATTTAGATTTTGAATCCTACCAAATGCCAATCCCACCATGTAACCTTATGAAGCCATACGACCAAATTCCCACACAATATTCATTACATATTGAATATGAGGACGGAAGTTTAGAACATAAAGCCTTTCTTGGTAATTCACTTGATCCGCGTCGCGAAATTGCTGAGTCATTATGCGCTAATATTCCGCGTAATGCATGCGTTACTGCCTATTATAAAGGCTTTGAGTGTGGTCGCTTAAATGAACTCGCCACATTATTTCCTGATTTAGAAGAGCATTTACTTAACATAAGTAAGAATGTCATAGATCTATTAGAACCATTCGAAAGCGGATATTATTACCATAAAAACATGGGTAAAAGTAACTCCATCAAGGCGGTTTTACCAGCGCTATATCCTGATGATTCTGAACTTGATTATAGTGCGCTGCCCGTTGTCCATAACGGGAGCGAGGCTATGGTTATGTATCCAATAATGCTAGGAGCAAAGAAGGAAGAAAAAGAAAGAATCCGTAACGGACTCTTAGAATATTGTCGCTTAGATACTTTAGCAATGGTTAAACTCTTGCAAAAATTACGAAAAACACAATAAGTGTTATCTATATAGTTCAAGTATTTCATTAAGGTAGGGCACTGATTGGGTTGCCCCTTTTCTTGATACTGCAATACTTGAAGCGGTCGCGGCAAAGCGTAATGAATCTTCTATTTCGTAACCATTTGCTTTCCGATACGCTAATGCACCTAAAAAAGTATCACCCGCACATGTCGTGTCCACAACATTTGTGGGTATTGCCAGCTGATAAATTATTTCGTTATCTCTAATTAAATACGCACCATCTTCGCCAAGTGTAACAATCGTTGACTTTGCTTTTAATTTATCGTGTATTTCCTGCAAATCGTTGTTATTTTTATAATTAACCCCTGTTAATAACTTGGCTTCTGCCGCATTTAGAATTAATAAATCTACTTTCGACAATATGCTTTTATTAAATTCACAGACTGGTGAAGGATTAATAATAATATACATTCCTAATTCATGTGCAAAATCTATTCCTTTATATAGCGCTTCTAAATTTGTTTCTAATTGTGCGATGAATATATCGCCTTTACGCGCATATTTCTTTAATAAGTCAATTGCTTTTTGGGGGGCATTCATCAAATTAGCGCCATTCCCGACGATGACAGCATTATCTTCCGCGCTACGATTAAAAATAATAAAACATGTCCCGCTAGGCTCGCCTTTAATTACTTCAATCCCGCTAGTGTCTACACCATGTTCTTTAATGCTTTTAAGCATGATATGACCACTATCGTCATCACCAACCGCACTAATTAAAAATACTTTATCAACACCAATCTTTTTCGCCGCAATCGCGTGATTAGCGCCCTTGCCCCCTAAATTAGCAATCATTCCTTGACCAATTATTGATTCACCAAGAATCGGCATTTTATCGGTATACACTACTACATCATAGTTAATTGATCCTAACACGAATACTTTCTTCATTACTTAATTGCCTCCGTTATTTTTTACACACTACATTCGGAAATATTTAGTGTTAGATGATTTGCCAATTTTCCTGACTTTACCACTCTTAACCATTTTTCCTAAAACATATTCGACGGTGGTCACACTTATGTCTGGTAATATTTCACATATCTCACGTTTTGAAATCGGTACAATTGAATTTAAAACCGTTGCTTCAATCCGCGCGGTCTTATTGACTTTTTCACTGTTTACGGTTAGAAACCTTTTATCTAATTCTTGATAACAATAAAAGAGCGTTACTAAAAAATTCTCAATAAAAAAGAAATAGTTATTATTATTTTCATGCCAGCCAACCGAGGATTTCCTAAGTGCTTCATAATAAAATCCTTTTCTCTTATTAATTTGCTCTTCAAAAGAAATATACTTGGCAGCGTCAAAACCAGCTTTATAAAGCAATAATAATGTTAAGAGTCTAGAAACCCGTCCATTACCATCACTAAATGGATGAATACACAAGAAATCTAATATCACGCACGGGATCAACAATAATTTATTAATCCCACTTTCAGCAACGGCAATAGTGTAAGCAAGTATTAGTTGTTCAATTGCGGGTGCGGTTTCACTTGTCGGAGTCGGTCTAAACCTAACATTTCTTGTTCCATCAGGTTTAATTTCTATTATTACATTATCACTAGTTTTATAACGACCTGCATTTTCAGGACTTGAAACCGCTAAAAGCAATCGATGTAAATCTAATATTGTCTTTTCTTCAAATTGTAAATTTTCATATGTAGTATGAATAATATTTAATGCATCGCGATATCCAGCAATTTCTTCTTCGTCATGATTTAAGGGCGCGCTATTTTGATTAACAATTGCTTTAATTCTTTCGTCAGAAGTAACAATCCCTTCAATCGCATTACTACCTTTAACCGACTGAACTTTAGCAATTTTTATAAGCTTTGTATAAATTGATGCATATTTATGCTTTCTTGTTTCATCAAGTGTTCGTAAAGAATAAATACTCGAAATTAATCCGATTAAGCTCGCTGGAACGGACCCGTCTTTTAAAAACGAATAATCAAATTTTCTCATACTGCATAACAACCTTTATTCTCTGCATATATTTTACTAATTATTATGCAGAGATGCAATTATTTTATGTGATCGTCTGCATAATTTTGATAAATTTTTATGCAGAAATTTTCTTTTACATAATTTAAGTATTAATTTTAAATAATGAAAGACCAGATTTAAAATCAAAGAAGCTCATCTTATTTTCATCAAATGTTAGTGTATGTTCTTCTCCCATTACATATTTATGCTTGCCAACATTCGCTTTTGAAATAAATTTCATACCATTAAATTTAAAGTATAAATAATATTCATAACCCAACAATTCAACAAAATCGATTGTTGCTTTTATTTCTGGTGCTTCATTTTCGAAGGTTTCACCAGCAATCTTTGGTTTAATATCTTCTGGACGGATACCGAATTTTATCGGTAGTCTTTTTTTCGTTTTACATTCCTTATAATAATCGATATTTTTCATATAATCAGTTATTTCTTGATTATAAACTTCAATTTCATCGTCTTTTTCTATTCTTTGCCTTGCATGTTTATCTTCTGTTCCTGCTTCTTTTGCAAGCAAAGTTTGATAATTACTATTTATTGTTTTTAATTCAGTGTCTTTGCGGGTAAGAAGCACATCTAATTTTCTTTTCAAGTAATCAATTCCTTCTTGAATACCATCGGTGTCACCATCCGCTAAAGCTTTTTCTAGGTTAGAAATGTTTGTGCGGTGCAAACCTTCTTTTCGTGCATACTTTCTTTCAAGTTTAAACAAGGAGTTAACTTTATAGCGTTCGGCTTTTGAAGACAGATAAAGTTTTCGTTTGTCTAATTTTTTGGATGTTTCTAGCAACAACTCTTCATATTCTTTTATCTGTTTATTGATAAATGACATGACTAAATTATTTTTATCTTTATCTAATGAGAATTTGTAACCATCTTCAAATTTAATAACCCCATTATCATAAATAGCGTTAACAGCATTCATCGCAGGCGAACCAATAAATGTTGCTACAAATAAGTTGTTCGGATGTGAATAAACTTCTTCTGGTGTGCCAATTTGTTGAACACGCCCTTTATCCATTACGACAATACGCGTTGCCATTGTCATTGCTTCAGTTTGGTCATGAGTTACATAAACTGTCGTTGCTCCAATCCGATTATGAATCGAAACAATCTCACTGCGCATTTGAATCCGTAATTTAGCGTCTAAGTTAGATAGTGGTTCATCCATTAAAAATACAGGGGAAGCTTTAACAATCGCTCTTCCAAGCGCTACTCTTTGTCGTTGTCCACCACTTAGTGCTGACGGCTTTCGATCTAGATATTCGTCAATTTCTAATATTCTTGCAGCTTTTTCCACTCTTTCAGCAATCACATCTTTTTTTAGATTTTGAATTTCTAAGCCAAATGATAGGTTTTGGCGGACAGTCATATTTGGGTACAATGCATAACTTTGAAAAACCATTGATATGTTTCTATTTTTAGGTTCAATGTCATTAGCGTATTTGCCATCAATATATAAATCACCCGCAGTTATTTCCTCTAAGCCCGCGATCATTCTTAGTGTTGTGGACTTACCACAGCCAGAAGGACCGACATAGACAATAAATTCTTGCGGCTTTATATCTAACGAAAAATCAAAAACAGCTTGAACAAAATTAGGATATATTTTATTTACATTTTGTAAGGAAATGATGGCATCTTTCGGTGCAATTTTTAGTTTCTTTGATTCTTCAAAACCGCGCGCCGCAACGTTATAATAATTTAGCCCTCGTTTTTTATGTTCAATTATTTTGTTTCTTTTTTCATCTTTTGACTTTTTCATAATATGTTCCCCACTAGTGCTTCATCTATTTCTTTAGTAATTTCTTCATTACTTTTAATTGGTCTTAAATAATAATGGTGGCCATCTTGATCTTTAGTAAATGTCGTGAATCCGTTATCATCAATATGCATTACCCCAGGCCCAACCGATCTATATAAGCGTTTAGTAATTGCATAATAAACCGCTAATAAATCCCAACTTCGCGATGGCCCGTTAGCGTATTTTAAATATGCAAATTTCATTGGTGAATGTTCATCATGTTCAATTACTTTCTTTCCTGTGAAAACATCGGCGCCAACATAAAAATCTAAAAAATAGATGGGTTTTGCCGAGATTTTAACAAACTTTTGTGCATCTTCAATCGCACAAACAATATTATATTCAGGGAACGCTTCATTATTATTAAAAGCAGTAATAGGATGATTATCATTTATTAATCCACCCATTACACAACTATACTTTACTTTTTTAGCAAATAATTCTTGGCCAGATAATGGTGATATTTCATCAGGTAAAGAACTTACCAAATTCGCTGCATTAGTGAGTTCACCAATCGTGATAAAAATAATTGAATCATCTTCTGCTTCAGCAAGAACTTTACGATAAAGTTTATATGCTTCAATATAATTAGTTTCTTTTATTAAATCTTTATAATGATCGACTAAATCAATATCAAAAATATGTTGGTCTTCGTTGCATTCAACTTTTTTGCCATAATACATTCCAATTGGAAATTTTCCGCCATAGAAAGAACGAAAAATATCAACACATTGCACCCCATAAATATTCGTCGTACAATAACCGACTGCCTTAATATCGCAAAACCCATGCTTTTCTAATTGCAACGCTAACACAAGGGTCCCAACATCATCACAATCAGCGCCTAAATCAGTATCAATAATGACAGCAACTTTATTTTTGACCATTTAGTAACACCTCTTTGTTTGTCCCGTAAAAAACATCTTTTTTATTAGCAATATACGCTAGGAATTTTTCAAATTCTTCCCACGCATCTTCAAAATCCAATTCGTAAGAATGCCCCCAAATATAAAATATCTTATCCTCATAATATTCAGTGTTAAGAAAAGTGCCTGCTAGTTCATACATCTTTTTAAAATCTAAAAAATGAATTGTTGGCCTAAACGCTAATAAGTTATCTTGTAAATCAAAATTGTATGTCGCCCAAATACTTCTTGCGTATTTAATCGGCGTATTTCTTTTAATAATATTAACTATCCTATCATTTAATGTGCCAAAAGGATACGCCATCCCAACTATTTTGTCGCCTGTTAATTTTTCCAACACCTTTCGGTCTTGTTCAATCTCATCAATGATGATTTTTTCGTCAGCGATTGTTGTTAAATCAGGATGGTTAACAGTGTGAACCGCTACTTCGTGGCCGCTATATAAAGCCTTAACCTCTGCGCTATTTACCTTGTTATGTGGTGCACTCCATTTTTGCCAGTGACAGACACCATCTTTCCCAAAACCGCCACTATTTAGATTGAAAGTGCATTTTAAATTATACTTATTAAATAATGCAACGAGGCGGCGATCTTGTGTTACCCCATCATCAAAGGAAAAAGTTATCGCATTATGTGTATTATTTGGAAACATCTCAAACCTTCTTCACTAAAATATCATCAACAATCATTGTCCCAATGCCGTATAAGCCAATAATAATCATTGTGTCATCGCAACTTGGCGTCATTAGCTCAAAGGTCTCGGTATAAACTGTTTCTAAAGTACTGGCGCTGGCAAAATGAATTTCTGTTCCCACAAGTAACGGATTATCAGGATTACCGTCGACATGAGTAGCCTTGCTTCGTGCAAAGATATAGGCATAGCCCTTTAGTGAAGGATCACTATGTAGCCTAATCTCCGTCATCAATTTATATTTTAAAGTTAAACGATAAGTTGAATTTCCGCTAAGTTTTAAATACTTGTCATTTGAGTACATGAATTCATAGTAATTATTCTTATCTTGGAATTGATATGTAACCTCGTCTAATTCACTTGTAAATGACAATTTTCCATTAATTACCTCATTAGGCTTATTTGTAAAGTGACCCCATCTATTAAAACCAAATGAGAATAAGCTATCTGCTAAAACACCATCTTCAAACCCTTCTTCATAGCCAAGACCTTTATTTGGTGTAAATGGTCGAACATTATTATCAAAGCCCACATCTTCGCCATCAACAATATGACCATTTGGTAATTCGATAAGGCTAATGTTATCAACGTAATATCCGCCCTCATTTTTAATACCAAAGACAATTGTTAAATCCTTACTGTTTTCTGGCGTGGTAAATGTAAATATTTTGTTATTCGCGGGCGCATCGGGCCTATCATACCATTCCCCAATTGTCATGATATTTTCTTGTCCAGAGCGTAATTTAAGGAAATAATAAGCACCGTTGCCACCAACGCGATATCCTTTAGTGTCAAAGCTTATTTTATAAGCGGTGTTCGCTTTTAATTTGATTTTTCCTTTATTACTCATAAGCCCTTGTTGCTCACCATGCAAAACATTACTTTCGATTAAGACAACATTTGAACCATTAATGTCTTTTTCTTCATCGCGATAAATATCAGTATAAATACTGTCTGTATACCACGAGTCAGTTTCAATATTATATTTCCCTTCAAAATTAATGAGACTGCTGCTGACCTTGTTTATCTTAATATTTTTATAACTTATTTTATTTTGATAAATACCTGATCCCGCTATTTCTAAGTGGTATTTGCCGTCTTATCTAATAAATCTTTCGCAAACGCCTTGGCGGTTAATAAATCTAAATCGTAAACCGTAAATTCAGCAATCTTGAAATCAGATACTGTACCCGCGACGCTTTTTGAAACAAATCGAATTTGTTGTTCAGGTAATGTCGTAGAACAGTAGAAATCAATCACTAATGTGTTATCACTCCACGTAATATCACAAGTTTCTAGTCCGCTATCATGGGTAACTTCACCCGTTACTGGATTAATCGTAAATGTTGTATGTCCGGCCCAGTTCCCAACCATATTAATATACATTTCGGTTGTGGTTGGAGCTTCTAAAAATTTAATAACATTCCGATAGTTTTTACCTGCCGTATATGTTAGTGGTAAGTGATTAAAGAACATTGCTTCCCATGTATCAACAGTGTTGCTTGTACCATAGAAATGTAAATATTTTTGTCCACTTGCTGCAGTAGCAGGTTCTAAAGTGCCATCCGCAACATAGTAATGATCTTGTTGTGATGAACCTGCAATTGTCCCATAGTTATCTGTTGAATAGACATCATCAAGGCACACTACTTTGAAATTATCAATTTTGAAAGAATCGCCGCTTGCCATATTAGCAACAAATATCTCAAAATAGTGTCCACCTGCCGAACATGTAAAGGTTGCTGAAACTTGTCCATCAACATATTGAACATTTCGGACTGTACCATTTGAACTCTCGGTCTTGTATGCAGTAGTTTTGCCGACTTTAAAACTTGTCCATAATCCTTCAATATTAAAGTCAAACTGCACTGTCGCATTATCCGCAACGCTTGTTACTAATGCATCAAATTCGACACGATATAATTTACCATTTTCAAATAAATCATTACCAGTAAGACCTGTTTGATGTGTGTTAATACCACCTATTTGTGTAGCTCCACCATCATAAGTGTATAAAAGTGAATGATTGCCAGCATTTTCGACAATGCTCATCCCGTTGCCCCAAAATTTGGTGTCTTGATAAATTTCACCAACAATATTTTCAAAGTCTTCATGATAAACGACTGTTTCGCGTGTCGCATCATTTTGTTTAGCTTCCACTAGGCTTTTGTTGGGCGTTAAAAATCCGCCAAGCGAAAGGGACGCTAAAATTATTGGAATTATAAGTTTTATAAAATTACCTCCATACATCTCCATTCTAACATACATGAAAAGCGTAATAAAAACATTGTTGTTGCGTATTGATGTAGTTTTGTTGTTTTGTTAATAAGTTATTACTTCTTATTTTTATTTATTCTAAAACCGACCAATCATCAAGGAAATACCCGTTGATGGTGAAATGCACAACATCACTATGAATAAATTCATTCGTGTTACGATCTAGGTAAGAGTTTTCACTATAGTTAAAGTTCATGTTTTGTTGAATAATCTTTAAACTATTTAAATCAACTGGTGCAGCATACCCGCTACCGTTAACATTCGCATGTACTTTAATATATAGGAAATACTTTTCATCTTGGCTTGGATCATAAATTCGTGAAATGTTATAGACAAAATCAAACCCTGTTGCCGCTGTGACAAGATAATGATCGACATTTGGATTAGTTTCAGCGTCGTAATTAGGATTGGTTGTTAATCCAAAATACGGCATTGTCATTGATGGTACGTAATCTGTTCTACCGACTGTCGCAATCATGTTTGTCGTATTTTTAAATACATAGTCAATATTTGGTAAAGACGGGATGACAATATCGTTTTCGTGTAACGGGTTATTATCATTGGCTGCGACGCGGTCACTTGATAAGTAAACGAAACACGCTGTTCCGCGCGATGCTTCAAGGAAATATGTAATTGGTACTGTTTCAATTGGTACTTCGAAAGAGTAGGCAATTAAGAGCCTGTTAAAGTTTGGATAAACAGCATACGTCGGGCTTGATGCACTCGTTTTTAAATACACTGGTTTAGTGCCAGTAATTGTTGAACCTGGCGGTGGCGGTAATACAAAGCCGCTTAATAATTGCCGGTCACCAACAGTTGTGGTTCCACTACCAAAACGGCTTACAGTAATAAGTTGTTCAACGCCTTGACTTGGGTCAGTAGCGACAATAACATTAATTGTTGCTGTTGTTTCTGTTGAATCTGGCGTTTTAGCGTTAACTGTAAACCCAATACTACCTTCTGGCACATTAATAGGCGGCCCGTCGACCGGCGAAGGAATCCCAGTATTAACACCGAAGAAACGCTCAAGGCCAGAAGCGTTTTTAATATAGTAATAAGAAGTAGGATCACCGATTAATAGTGCAGTGTCCCCTTTTGTAATTGCTTTATTCCGGTTATCAATCCACCCGAGAGAACTAATATCTTTAATTTCATAACTATAGCGTGAGGTCGGTACACTTGAATTATAAGTACCGGTGTAAAAGAGCACATTATGTTCAGTATCTATCGTCTCTGTTGTTCCTGCTGGAATAAATTCTTCTAAAATATTACGGGTTGCCACTGGGCTTTCACTTGGATTACTCGTGTTATTCGTGTAACGCACAGCGTAAAGTGCAAAGGAAGACGCGTAAGTTCCTGGGCTTGAAGTACTAACAGCGCTAAAGCCTTCGGCAGTTGAATAAGTCATATACCAGTTTGAAGTACTTCCACCACTACTACTAGCACCAGTCCGTTGAATATAAAACTTATTAAAATTACCCGTATTTGAAGTAGGACTAATCCGATACCCTTCAACATAAGGCGGGTTGCTCGTAGACGCTGTTGCCATGAAGCTTGATGTTGGCACTGCATTACTTTGCGCATTAACCCGTAATGGGCGCGGTGCTTCTAAAATTTTAGTTTGTCCGTCCACTATTCCGGTTACAATGTCGCCATAAACGGCGTATTGTAAAGTCCCTGCACTTGAAGTAGTGTTTCTAAAGTCCATTGTGATCGGACCACTAAAACGATAAGAGAATCCAGCTTCATAAGGCGGATAAGTAATATCAGCAGTTCTTTGACTTAAGTTTTCATAAGTGAAATATTTAAATTCACCGTCCGGTATAACTAGGTTATTAGGATCTACTTCCACACCAATCGCAGTAGAACCATAACGCACAAGTGCATAATGCTTTGTCGGATTAACGGTCGTGTCTTCATACACAAGCATATAACGGTAATCAGCATTACTACTATATGGTGAGTTTAGTGTTCCGTAATACCGCCGATTGAACCATCCCGTATAATTCCAACTCATTTCGTTATTAGTAATGCGTGTTGCGGTATATTTTGTCGCAGGACCGACGTCGCGCGTTGTTTGTGTATACGGATTTGTTGGATTAGTGGAAATTGTCCACTCATTGGTGTAAGTATCTGTCCAAATCTTAGCGATACGGTCTTTCCCGCGTGACTGACGACTGTGGGCAAAAGTAAATACACCAACGTGGAAATATGAATTATCATTTGGATCATAAAGTTCGTCACCAAAAGTGTCTTGTAAATCATAAGAATTATTCGGAGCAGGATTGCCAACAGTCGTATTTTCTTCCATGAATTTCCAAATATCTTCAGCGTAAACAATCCCCTTACCTAAACCCGCTGCAGCTTGACCAGCACCTTGATCACTACCGTCACTCGTCACTGGGTTTTCAATTTCACCGTCAACAATAACGCGTTTATAAAAACCAATAATTCCGCCGGCAGTTGTATATTTAGCGGTGTCGCCAGCGCTGACATTAAAGGCGTCAACATGGGCAACGCCATTTGTTTGTGAATAATAAACACTGATTTTGTCTAAATTTGCGTATTGAACGTGACCCGCAAGGATTCCTAAGTGGTTTGTTTCTTTAGTAACCCCCGTCTTAGCGTAACCGTAGTGTCCGCTTGGCATGACACCAACAGTGCTAGTGTTAATTTGTATGTTATATAAAAGGATATTAGAAATTTCCCCTTGATAGTCGGTTTCAGGAACTTCGCCTTCAAGATCTGGACCAACACAACCAAATAACCCAATATCAACTTGATTTTCTTCTGGTGTAACACAAACATTACCAATAATACTAGTGTCGGTTAATTCCCCAGTCGGTAATGTCACATATTTATTTGGATCGGTTGTGGTAATCCCTCTAATTTTGGATACGAAAGGATAGTCTTCGTTGCCAATTGATTGAATCGTAAATAATTGGTTCGCGGTTGCTCCCCCAACATAAATTGGGTCCCCGTTTTCATCAGAAACTTGGAACACGCTGTTTTCATTAACATAATGACTATAAGTACCATTTTGTAAAACTGAAAGGTTTGATAAGTGTTCGGTGCTCATAATTAAATATGGGTTAGTGTCTGTACCCCATTCGCCAGTTACGAGATCTTCACGTAAATGACCAAAAAGTAGTTCAATTTCTAGCGTTGGTTCTACTTGGCTTTCAATATTAGCGCGGAAATAAGCATATACTGGATAGCCAATTGTTAAAACAAAAGCAAAGAAAACGGCAATTGAAATCCATACTTTACTGAAGAAGTTTTTAAATTTATGCGTTTTCATCTAATGTTTTAACCTCCCCGTTTAATGACATTCTAAACACCATATTATATGGTGATAATTGGATTGGAACAAGCCGAATAATATTTTGAACCTTAGCAATATCTGGTTTTAACAAAATGTAAATCCATGTATCTAAAGTCGCACTATTGCTAAGTAATGCGTGTGGCAAAGTTGTGATTTTAAATGGGGTCATTGTTTGTAAGTTCGCAAATACAGTCAAGGGATTAAGATTATCACTTGTTGAAGTATAGACATAAAAGTCAAAGACATTTTGTGCATTTTCTGCTGCGAAATAATCAACACCAGTAACTGCATGAACACCATCAATGTTGGAAATAACTGTTTCAATATTGTTTACTATCACATTGTATTTAGTTTGTGCATCACTAGTTTCATTGATTCTTATTTTTAAATAAGTATTGCTATTAGCAGGAAGCTGTGCGATATTCGTCATCTTCCCTAAATAAATACTAAGCGGTTCTGCACTCGTACTATTTTGCCAACTACTCGTTGTGTAATTGTAGTGCGCTAGTGAGATTTCGGGCGTAAGTTCACCAGGTACATTATGTGTTTGTGCAAAATTATAAATGGAAATATGCCACGCATATGTTAAAGAAGCGCTTGCCACAAGTGACAGCACCATTAACCAAATCGTTCTAACAATATTGCGTTTCTTTTCTTTCATTTTATATTCCTCGATAGAAGAAAGCACTTAGCGATCTTCTTGATACACCTGTTGTCGGCCAATCAACAAAATACATACTTTGGTCAGTGCCATTATCCACAAA
The DNA here is from genome assembly GCA_002306335.1 of Caryophanales bacterium UBA1361. Lineage (GTDB taxonomy): Bacteria > Bacillota_I > Bacilli_A > RFN20 > CAG-826 > UBA1361. Next base: position 2,419 of record DBRT01000027.1, on the reverse strand, counting down.
AGTGAATTCTAAAGTACCTGTTAAGGTTTTACTCGCAGGCACAGAAACATTTTGAATTATATAAAAGCGCGCTATTGATGTTAATTCATTTGCGACACCATTAACTTGTCCTTTAACAACACCAACACTATTTGTTTCCACTAGGTGATTGCCTGCACCACTTGTGAAAGTTGGTGAAGCACCGTCAATTGCCAGTGAAACAGAAGTTAAAGCAATTTGACTACCTAAATAGTAGTAATAATTTGCATTACCCCATTTACCCGTTGCATCAATATAAGGCACTTCTTCAAGCGCTGCTGGTTGTTCAAAAAATAAATTCATTTTAAAAGTTTTGCTACTTAAATTAGTGAGCGAGAATGTTAGTGTTTTACGATGAACATTACCCGGATAAAATGGTGTAAATTCAACACTTCCGTTCGTAATAGGAACGCTATTAAGAGCACAGGAAAACGAATGAGCGTACTCATCATCAACACCGATATCAGGAATTTCAGCGCCCCCTTTAAGCGTCGACATAAACCATGCTAGCGTTGTAATAGTAAGCGCGACCGTTGAAACAGCGGTACCTAAAAATGTCAAAAATAGTCTAAATTTTCGACTTGGTAATTTCGCTACTTTCTTGATCTTGTTTTGACTATCCATGTTCACTTTCTCTTAATAGCCTTTTCCTGTAAAAAAAGCTACCTCTCTGTTAGGTAGCTGGCTATCTCGTTTCCAAGATCCTATAGCTTTGCGTCGCTAGATTGCTCTAGTTTTGCCTTTTTCTAGCATTATTATATTCATAAATATGAATAATGTCAATAATTTTTGTAGATTTATCGGTATTTTTCTAAGAAATAAAACTTAATCAACTTCGTTCATTATTCAAAACATTAAAAAATATCGTTAATATGATATGTTTTTTAATACTTTAAAGTAGTAATTGGCACAACATACACATCGTCTTCACAAAAAGTCTCAAACATAAAACCAACAGGGCACCGTGTGTATACCGTGTGTATAAATAAAGAAGATATTCTGCTCTTCTCTTAGATACTTATCAGCGTATTCAATTACTTGTTTAGCGTAATTTCCAAAATATATTCCTGAAGCAAGTCCAATTGTCAAACTCATCAAGAACCACTTTTTCTTTTGCGGTAACATCAATTAAAACAAGTTCTTCGTCTTCCGCTTTAATTACCTCAAGAATCTTCTTTGTATTATGATGATGTTTTGAATAATAAATGATTGCCGTTTTCATATAAATACCTTTACACTTTTGTTCTAATAAAACATTTTTTCATTTTCGAATCTTTACATTATAACTACTGAATTTAAATAACACCAAAAGGTAAAGCATATACATTCTCATCAATTGGATATATCGTATCAGTAGCGCATATCACCGCACCATTACCTACTTTGTATTTAGTAAGCTTCGCTAATGTGTTAAATGCTGTTATATCTTTTTTGGTATAAGCAACACCGCTTTTACACTCAACAAAAGTTAGTGTTCCGCCTTCTAAGATTACTAAATCAATTTCTTTTTGATCGTTATCACGATAATAATAGAAATTCGTTTTCTTATTATTATTCTTATATGATTTAATAATTTCATTAATAACATATGTTTCCACAAAGCGACCCGCAAAAATGCTTCTCCGTAAGGTTTCAGCATTGTTTAAGCGCGCTAAATAAGCCGCTAACCCAGTATCCACAAAATATAATTTCGGTCTTTTAACAACTCTTTTGAGTGTTGAATTTTCATTATACGGCGTTAATAAATAAATAATATTGCCCGCGACTAACACGCTTAACCATGAATTAATTGTATTAATCGACACACCAAGCGCTTTAGCAATATTGTTCACTACAAGTTGTTCCCCGGTTAAAGAGGCTATCACTTCCATAAATCTTTGAAATTTTAATTTATCATTCAAATTAATAATTTGCGAAACATCTCTTTCAATATATGTTTTGACGTAATAAGCGTAAAATTGTTCCTCTTCTAATTCTTCGTTATCGTATAACTCAGGATAAAAGCCTTTAACAATCAATTCATATAATTCTGTAATTTCAACTTTATTTTCTTTTGCTTTTTCAGCATTTGTTACTATGTCAATAACGAAAGGCTCTTCCTTTGTTGCTCTAATTTCTCGTAGTGAAAGGGGCGACATTTCAATAATCATAATGCGACCCGCCATTGATTCAGACACACCGCTAATTAGGTTATAAGTTTGGGAACCAGTTAAAATATACATTCCTTTATTATCTTCGCCCATAAACTTTTTTTCATTAACAATTGCTTCAATAACATCAAACAATTTAGGGGCGTATTGCACTTCATCAATTATTAAAGGAGCTTTATGTAATTTTAAAAATAATTCTGGATCATTAACTGCTGTTTCTCTTTCACAGAGGTTTTAACTATTAATAAATC
>DBRT01000030.1 GCA_002306335.1 Caryophanales bacterium UBA1361 | reverse complement strand
CTCCTTTATATTTTACATCGTTTGGGGTGCACTAACACCTAAAAGTGTTAAAGCATCTTTTAATACAATTTGTGCGGCTATTGATAAGCCTAACCGTGCACTAGTAAGTTGCACATTACTTTCATCTAAAATACGAACTTCAGTGTAGAAAGAGTGCACTAAACTCGCTAGTTTTTGAATATAGTTAGCGATTTTATATGGCTCTCTAGTCATTGTAGCATCACTAACAGCACTTGGGTAAGCAATTAATTGCTTAATTAGGTTAAGTTCAGCAGCTTCTTTTAAACCTTCCCCACTTGGGTCTAGACTAAACTTTTCACCGCGCGCTAAGACGGCGCTGAGTCTAGCGTGTGCATATTGAGCGTAATAAACTGGATTTGCACTAGAACTTTCAGTTGCTAAATCTAGGTCAAAGTCAAAGTGGGTGGACGCTGATTTAGCAAGGAAAAAGTACCGCGCTGCATCAACCCCAACTTCTTCGCACAATTCTTCTAAAGTAATCGCATTACCTGTCCGTTTAGACATCTTTAACTCTTTTCCGTCTTGAATAATCCGCACTAGTTGAATGATTTGCACTTCAAGTGTATCAGCGGGATAGTTAAACATTTGTAAAGCTGCTTTCATGCGACCAATATAACCGTGATGGTCAGCACCTAAGACATCAATTAAAAGTGATGAGCCACGACTCAACTTATTTAAATGATAAGCAATGTCGGGTAAGAAATAAGTAAAGTCACCATTGCTTTTAATAATGACACGATCTTTATCATCACCAAAGTCACTTGTCTTTAAGAATGTTGCCCCGTCTTCTTCATAAGTAAAAGGCGCTAATTTTTCCAGTAACTTTGGAATCGTATTTCCTGCTCTTACTTTTGTTTCGTAACTATATACATCAAAGACAACATCAAAATTTTGTAAATCATTTTTAATAATTTCTAAAAATTTGTTTGTACCTTCAAGTTTAAAGTATTCAAGACCCTCTTTACTCTCTTTAACATATTTATCACCAATTTCAGCTTTTAAACTTTCCGCGATGGCGATTAAGTCCGTACTATGATAAGCGTCTTTTGGTAACTCTTTTTCAATGCCAAATAAATTTAAGTATCGTACATAAAGTGATTTACCTAAATTATCAATTTGTACACCAGCGTCATTAACATAAAATTCACGGATAACTTCGTAGCCACTTTTAATAAAGAGTCTTGCTAATGTATCACCAACTGCGGCTCCGCGCGCATGTCCTAAATGAAGTTTACCAGTCGGATTAGCGCTAACAAATTCAATGTTAACTTTCGTATCTTTTTTACTACCATTACCAAAATTACTGCCTTCTTTTAAAATAGTCGCAATATATTTTGATAATGTTTCTGGTTTTAAAAAGAAATTAATAAAACCAGGACCAGCAATTTCAATTTTTTCAAATGGCGTTTGATCCATCGCATTAATGAGTAAAGTCGCTACTTCACGCGGATTCTTGCGTAACGGACGCGCTAGTTGCATCGCAATATTTGTAGCGTAATCCCCATGAGCACTATCTTTACTCGTTTCAATCACAATTGTGTCTTGGTCTATATCTAGTCCCAGTTTCACAGTTGCATCTTTAATTAATTCTTGTAATCGGATATCAATCATTTCTTACCTCAACGATTAAGTATACTTTATTTAAAGTATATTATAAAGTAAATCCACTTTTCACAAGCAAAAAAGGTGATTATTGCTATAAAACAAACAACAACCACCTTTCTTTTATAAATAATAACTAGAGTCTATTATTCTGCCCACACTGTAGGCACTCCGTCAACATAACGCCAGTGACTACCATCGTAATTAGCGGTTTCACTATACCAATAAACAGGACGATTACCATCATTCCAATCAGCGTGCCATCCATCTGGTAGTGCTGTTGCTTCGGCATAAATTGTTAGATTCGCACAACTGCTAAAGGCAGAACGAGCAATATTTGTTACACTTCTAGGAATGACAATTTGCGGTAAAATGGTACAACGACCAAAACACCAACTACCAATTTTCTCCAAATTAGCGGGCAGTTTAATCTCTGGTAAAACTTTACAATTATAAAAGGCACTGCCACCAATTTCAGTCACTGTTTCTGGAATATTAACACTCGTTAAGGAAGTACAATGTGAAAATGTACCAGCATTTATCATCGTAAGTTCACCTTCAATTACGACTGTTTCTAGCTTTCCACAGTCACTAAATGCCCAATTACCGATTTTAGTGATACTTGCGGGAATCGTAATACTTTGAATATCAATGCCTGAAAATACTTCTGCTCCTAAAGCTTCAATACTTTCGACAATCACCGTATCTTTAACGGCGACCATTAATGTATTTGTGGCCGTTTCGATAATACCATTACAATTTTCGCGTGAGTCGTAATGATTATTTTCACTTACAACATTTAATGTTGTTAGCGCCGTACAATCAGCAAAAGCGCCGCTAGAAATATAGCGTACATTTTTAGGAATCGTAATACTTGTTAAACTCTCACACCCTCTAAATGACCCACTGCCAAACACTCGCAAACTTTCAGATGCTGGAAGGGTAGTTAAGGCAACGCAACTTGAAAAAGCAACGTCACCAATAAACGCTAAATTAGCGCTGTAAGTAACATTAGCAAGCATTTCACAATTACTAAATGCCCACTCTTTTATCATTGTGACTGAGTCGGGTATCGTAAGTGTTTCTAGTATTTTACAACCACTAAAAGTCCAGTCCTCAATGACTTTTAAGTTCTTACTTAAGGTTACTGAAGTTAGGCTATTACTATATTGGAACACTGATTTTCCGATTTTAGTGACACTATCAGGAATGACAATCGCTGTTAAATTAGTTTGATAAAAAGCATAATCTTCAATTGTCGTGACACTACTTGGAATGACTAAAGGCTCAGTAAATTTCCGGTAATAAAATGCTTTTTCACCAATGATTTTTGTGTCTTCTGGAATAAAACCACCATTTAGGCCGAATAGTAAACGATCGGTGTCCTTTTCTAAAATCGCTTTATTCGATGGCGAGTAAAAATGCGTGTTATTAGCGGCAACACTAAGAGAGGTTAACGCAATACAATTCTCAAATGCTCCGCTACCAATAAATGACACCTTCTCTTTAATTTCCACACTTTCAAGACTGGAAGATCCATAAAAAACACCAGGCACTATAAGATGAGTATCAGCGTGAACAGTAAATGTCGTCATCGTTTTTGTTATTACTTCCATTAAAGCAAAATACGGATTAGCGGTTTCTCCGGCGTCTCCACTTCCTAAATATCGTCCGTTTTCGTAATCAGTGTAGGTAACGCTAGTGCCATAAAAAACACTTGAATCTATTCGTTCTAAACTATTAGGCAATGTAACATCCGCTAAATCGGGACAATTACTAAACGCCTCATAACCAATTGCTTTAAGTCCTGTCCCAAAATTTAGACTTGTTAGTTTCGTTTGTTTAAAAGCAGAGTCTGCAATTGTTTCTAAAGAATTTGGTAATGTGATGGCTGTTAATTTAGACTGCATAAAGGCACCATAACCTATTGTCTTAAGATTATTACCCCATGAAGTTACTTCTGTCATATTACTTTTGTAACAGGCAAACTCCGCAATAGTCCGCGTATCAGGATGTAATTTAAATGTTGTTTGTTCTTTGTCAATGATTTCTACAAGAAGTAAATGTTCGCTAAGTGTACTATTCCCAAGATATAAGCCATTTTCATAAACTTTATATTCAACATTCGGAGACTTATTAAAAACGCCTAACCCAAAAGTTTTAATATTCGCTGACATCCGAACACTTGTTAATGACGGACAATTAGCGAATGCTTCACCCTAAATTGTCTCAACACTATCTGGTAAAGAAATTGCTTCTAAACTTGGACAATGATCAAATGCCATAAAGCCAATTTCTTGTACGCCATTACCAAAATCAACATGTTTTAAATTATCACAATCGGCAAACACATCTTCACCGATCTTCCGTAAATTATTTGGAAGTGTCACTGACACTAAATTATCAAGATTGAAAAATGCCCATTTTTCGAGCGATACCACTGGTTTATCATTGTAAGTTTCAGGAATGACTACCCTACTAGCACTTCCGTAATATCCGCACAAAGTGTAACCTTCTCCTGTATCAGCAAAGACGAAATCACGCGGATCCACAACTTCTTTTAAAGCTGTTTTATATTTTGCTACATATGTTGCATCAGCAACAACAGGTACAGGTTCAGGATCCCAGCCATTAAACGAATATGTATATGTATCATCATCAGGCCGTGTTGGTGTAGCGCCATCATACTTCGGCATCGTGCCGCGCTCCACATTTTTATCAACTTCCAGTATTTGGCTATTATAATTTTTCCATGTAATTGTAAAAGTTGTTGCTTCGCTTCCTGAGTCACCTGCACTTGTGATAGTTTCAGGCTCCGTTGTATCAGTGCTTGTTGTAACACTTGGACTCTCGCTACTTGGTTTTTTACCACATGATGTTAAAGCTAAAAACGCTAAAATAAGCCAAAAAGCTATTCTAATTTTTTTATAAAAATCTTCCCCCTACGATAACTTCATTTTACTTTTAAAAGAAAGTAAAGCAAAGCCTTTTTTTACTACCTTATTAACTTTTACAATTTATAAAAATAATTAGTTATTTATAATCAATATTATTTAAAAATTCAATTTTTTATTTGTTTTCGCACATTAAATTTGAAAAAGACAATGTCGCCATCACGCATTACATAGTCTTTGCCTTCACTGCGGACTCTACCAGCTTCTTTAATTTTCTGTTCACTACCATACTTTTCAAAATCATTATATGAATAAACTTCCGCACGGATAAAGCCGCGTTCAAAGTCACTGTGAATAATACCGGCACACTTTTGCGCACTAGTGCCATCTTTAAATGTCCACGCTCTAACTTCATCTTTGCCGGTCGTGAAAAAAGAAGAAAGTCCTAATGTTTTATATGCAACATTAATTACTTTATTTAACCCTGATTCATTAATCCCAAGTTCTGCTAAATATAATTCTTGATCAGCACTTGATAAAGTCGCAATTTCTGCTTCAATTTCAGCACTGATTGCCACAAGCTCTGCGCCTTCACGCTTAGCAATTGCTTTTACTTTTTGATACTCAACATTATCCTCATAAGTTGCGTATTCCGTATCACTAATATTAGCGACATAAATAAGCGGTTTAATCGTTAATAAACCAAAGTGGAGCTTAACATAATCTGTTTCTGCTTGCGTTAAAGTAGTAACTAGTCGCGCTGGCACTTCGTTTTCTAAGGCGGGGATAAGTTTATTAATAATCTCCAGTTCAAACACTGAATCTTTATCTTTATTTACCCGCGCTTTTGTTTCAACTTTATCTTTCCTACGATATAAAACTTCTAAGTCTTTAAGAATTAATTCTAAATTAATAATCTCAATATCGCGTTTAGCGTCAACACTTTGTTCGACATGAATTATTTCTTCGCCACTAAAGCAGCGCACCACCTCTAAAATAACATCACATTCCCTAATATGTCCAAGAAATTGGTTACCAAGACCTTCACCACGATTAGCGCCCCGCACTAAACCAGCAATATCGTTAAATTCAATCGTTGCATATATTGTTTTTTCGGGTTCATAATACTCCGCTAGTTTTGTGACACGCGGGTCAAGTACACGGACAGTACCTTTATTTGGATTAATCGTCGCAAAAGGATAATTAGCGGCCTCAACTTTACTAGCGGTTAAAGCATTAAATAATGTCGATTTGCCGACATTAGGTAAGCCAATAATTCCAACACTTAATCCCATAATTTACTCCCGCAGTATTATATTACTATTAGTCACGATAAGCAATAGTGACAATAAAAGGCTGCTCATGAGAACAGCCTCTTATTTACTCATTTAAGTTAAATTATATCTTAACAATATTAGATGCGCGTGGTCCGCGATCTGATTGTTCCAATGTAAATTCGACTTTTTCACCAGCAGTAATGGTTTTGAAGCCATCCATTACAAGTGATGAGTAGTGGAAAAAGACATCAGTGCCGTCTTCTGTGCGAATAAAGCCGTAACCTCTTTCCTGATTGAATTGTTTAATCGTCCCCTTCATCAGTAATCCTTCCATGACATATCGTCTATTTGTGTCTAAGCACAATATAATTATAACAAAAAGAAAATTTTTCGTTGCTTAAAATAGGAAATAAAAAGTAAGAAAGTCGTAAAGTTATAAATCACGTTTCGAAAACGCTAAAAAATCGAGTTTTTCATGCTGAAATTTAAAATAAGTTAGTAAGAAAATTAGTAATCCTGTTGCAAACGCTAAGACAAGTAAATATGGTTTCGGGTTAAACACATACCTAAAACTAGTTTCTAAATATTTCATCAACACTACTTCAACGACAAAAGACAAAATAAATAACTGCACAATTGCTAAAAGAATAATAACACCTAGGAAGCGCAGGATATATCTACTAATCACCCCATGAATTGCTTCTTCGTTATAACCTACTAAAAAGAGCCCGCTAAATTGGTCGCTTGTTTCAGCAACTAATAAGTAAATTGTCATAAAAGTAATAAGGGCCGCTAAAAGAAAAGCGCCAACTGATGCTAAAAAAGTATAACGCTCTAACTCGTTTAATGTATCGGCAACAAGCACTGAAAAATCTTTATAGGGATAAGAGACACTGAAATGTTTTTGTAAATTTTTCAAGTCTTCATTAGTGACACTCTGATAAATAGCGCCCGTTATCTCTAGAGCAAACGGGAAAACATTGAATACATCTTTATAAAGTAAATATGCCCATAATGGGTGATGGTATATTACAACTTCATCATTATCGATTACCCTTTTAATCGATACTTTCATTGTCTCGTATTCTTTTAAATAACCTTCACTTGCTTCTGCAATCGCTACAAGTGCGCCAATATGTAATTCCGTATTATGTGCGTCCTTGCTTAACCCTAATTTATTTGCTAAACCAGAAGAAATAATTAGTTCATCAATTCGTAATGGTGTATTAGCGTTCCGGTAATTAAAACTAGAAAACCCATTATATTGAATGGCAAAATTTAAAATACCTTCAGGTAATTCTAAGTATGAACTAGGTGCACTATGATCATTAATATCTGCCCACATTGCCGCTTCTAATAAAGTAATATCCTGCGTAATAAAAAAGTTATGAGCAAAGCCAAGCATCATCATTTCTGGAATAAAAGTTAAACCATTACTAAATGTATAAAATTCAGCATCACTCTCTGAAGAATAACTTTTGAACATACTATTAAAATGCGGAGGACTTTCAAAAATAAGTAACCTATTTTGTAAATAAGTTTTGTTGTAAAGATATTGAAAATAGTCGTTATTTGCCGTACAAAACACATAATTTGAGTAATTTAAGGATTGCCACAAGTAATCAAAAGCATTATTAAGTAACATATAATTTATCTTTTTAAGTGTCCACGGATATTCTTCGATTTTCGTTAAATTTAATGAACTTGGGAACATCATTTTTTCTTCAAAAATAAATGGAATAAAACTAGGCTCACCCATAATAATTTGTGCTTCTCTGCCAAGTGTAACTGTTCGTAATCTAAATATTTGTTCATCAAAATAATCCCAGTTATTATTAGTCACTTCAAGCGTTACATAAAAGTTATTATTCTCTAGATACACTCCTAATTCACTTGGGGTTTGACGCATCGGTATTCGTAATACATTTTGGATTAATTTAAAGTCATCAAATGGTAACACTAATCCAATTTCATCAATTGCTAAATTTGTTACATATGGATAGAGTTGCTCATGTATCTCGTTTATATACAAACTTTCATTTAATAAGCCAATATGAAAAGAAGGAAGGACATGGCGAATGCCTAGGTGATTAAACGACAACTCATTTTGATGTGGGAAAAAATCATTAAAATTATTTAGATAAAAAGAGCCTAATTCTCTTTCCGCGGAGATGTTTAACGCTATTTCTTCGTGTGACACACTTTTAAGCACATTAATTTCTGGTGCGAACTTCTTTTGTACATACACCGTTTCATTTGTAAATTCCCCTTTAAAAGTATTTACTAGTTTATAATTAATCGCATTTACTAACATAAATGATAAGCCAAGTCCCACTAATCCTAAGTTAACAGCACCACCAGTAAAAAAGTGTCGTGCTTTCTTCGCTTTTAATAATCCTCTAGCTATGTAATCACTATTTTTAGCATATGGTATTTCCGGCAATGCTTTTGCGACTCTAAGTTCATTATTTCTTATTATATTTACACTTTTAAATTCACCATACTCCATTGTGAAAATGGTATCAGCGTACTCATTAGCTAAACTTTCATCATGCGTTACTAAAATGATGATGTTTGTTTTTGAGTATTCCCTAATTAAATCCATTACTATTACAGCATTTTCTCGATCAAGCGCAGCGGTTGGTTCATCAAAAATATAAAGCGGGACTTCTTTTAAGAGTGTACGAGCAATGGCGCCCCTAGTTTTTTCACCACCTGACAATGTTTTTACTTTTTGATTAAGTACTTTTTCAATATTTAAACGCTTCGCTAATTTTTCGACTTTAGAGTTTACTAAATTCTCCAGTGACTTAGTGTGATTAAGCGCTACAAGACTAATGTTTTGTCGCATTGTTAATTCTTCGATAAAAACACTGTGCTGAAAAAAAGCGCTTAAATAGCGCGACCTAAAAGTTGTCGTTTCCTTTTTACTAGCGTGACGATAAGTGCGGTTAAAGAGCTCAACACTTCCAGTATATTCACTATTTAAACCGGTAATAATATTTAAAAGCGTTGTTTTTCCGCAACCTGATGGACCAAGAATCACATATAACCCCGGAGCATTAATCTCAAAACTAGCGATATTAAGAATCCGCTCTCCACCGAGTACACATTCTAAATTTTTAATACTAATCATCTATTAATAAATACAATAGTGGGCGACGCATATTTATCAAGAAAATAATTGTGATTAAAATAAGTAGTGTTAGAAGATCAGCGCTAAGCATCAACACTAACATCGTGTAATTAAGTTCAAGCACAACATAAACACCCATGAGTTTATGTAAAATGAAACTTACAACGGGTAGTAAAGAAGGTAAAAGCAAGAAACTTACCGAGCTTAATAAAAAATTAATAATAATCAGAAATAAATATATTTCGTATATTTGCTTTTTACTAGCGCCTAAAACGGCAAAAAGCGCCATTTGTCGTAATATCGTTAAAAGTGCAGTATGCGCAATCACCACATAAATGACAACACTCCCAATAATAACAAAGGCTAAAAAGAGTTTCATCAGTATACTTAAATAATCATACAATGCATTAAAACTCTCAATTTTGTTAATGTGATCACCACTTACTTCAATCCCGCTTTCATTATTGCTAACTTCATTAACAATATGCATAAATTTATCCTTTTGCGCTGCACTTTTAAAGTGACATTTAAAGCGGTAGTTAGATAGTTCATGTTCTGGATTTAAATTAAGCAAATAATTATTAAGTGTTAAACCAGGCTTTAAAAATATATTACCTAAGGTTGCATCAATCGTATTTTGGGAAATGTATAATTTAGGGACAGAAAAATATGTCGGTTCATCGTATATATAAGTAATAGGAAACTGATTATAATAATCAATTAACACTTCTTCATCATCGATAAATATTGTCGTCTTTATATAAAAATGTAGCAACATTTCATCATCCTTTATTGATACAAGTTTATTAAGTTCGTTGTAAAAGGCTCGGTTAATGCCAATCTCATTAGTGTTCTCCCCAATAATTGTAATTAAGACATTAGGAATTTCTTTACCTAAAACCATAATTTCTTTTTCATAAAGTAAGGGTGAATAATCTGGTCTAATAACAAAAGATTCTGTTACTTTCATTATCGAATTAAGGTAATCAATACTTGGTCGTCGATAAGATTTAACATTAATCAGCGGATTGTTAGTAGGTTGCGATTCATAAAGGGCAACATCCACACTTAAATATTCTAAATAACCTTCCGCAAGAGTTTGGGCTAGTGTTTCACTACTTGAAAAGAAAACTAAAAATAACATCAGCGTGATATTAGTAAAAATCATAAAAATAACCATTAATCGATTTTTCTTTATATTTCGTTTATATAAATTAGCAATAACTTTAAATAATGTTATTATCTTCATGAAAAACTCCGTTCTTAATCCTTAAAAAAATAGTATTACCACTTTTAAATAAACTTGGTTGGTGTGTTGTTACTATTACGATTTTATTAGCGCTTAATTCGCTAAGAAGCTTCGCTACTATTTGACTATTTTTAAAATCAAGATGGGCTGTTGGCTCATCAATTAATAAAATGTGTTTTCGTTCAATAATACCACGCAATATATTTGCACGCGCCTTTTCTCCGCCACTACATACATTTGCTCTTCTTTGCAAAATATGGCTGATTTGCAGTGCTTTAGTGTATTTTTGTCGTATTTTTCGATTGTTTAAATGGCGAAAAAGTGAACTAATTTTAAGATTATCAATTATCCTTAAATCACCTAAAAAATATGGATGCTGCAAAACTAAAGTAACATCATTTTTAGTAATCAGTTTATTTTTATATTTAATTTTCCCACTGTTTTTAGGAATATAATTAGCGACAATATGTAAAAAGGTTGATTTTCCGCTTCCTGAATAACCAACGATGACATATATCTTCCCACTTTTAAAAGTATAAGAAAGATTACTAAATATTTCTTTTTTGCCAAAACTTTTATATAGATTAACGACTTGTAAAATAGGAACCTCCTACTTTACAAATAAAACATTATTTCGTAAAAATTATCGTTTCGTGACTAGCAATGTGTTTTTTAAACTTTTGATTAAACTTAATCCTGCTAATTAAAACGATGTTTCCACAACCCTGACATTGCAATTTTAAATCAGCACCAAGCATCACCACTTGAAAGCGATGACTCTTATGAATGCAAGGATGCGGCTTCTTCATTTCAATTTCATCATAAAGATCAACTTTAATTAAAGCCACTAGCGAACCTCCTTCATATTAACCGCAGCAGGTACTTTAGGGAGTCCAGGCATTGTTAATACTTTACCAGTTAGGGCAACGATGAAACCTGCCCCAGCACTTAGTCTAAATTCGCGGATTGTAATATTGAAGTTTCGTGGTGCATTTTTTAAATTTGGATTATCACTAAATGATAACGGAGTTTTAGCCATACACACCGGTAATTTAGCAAACCCTTGTTCTTTAATTACCGCAAGTTCGCGTTGTGCTTTTTTACTATATTTAACCCCGCTTGCGCGATATAACTTTTTACATATAATTTCAATCTTTTCTTCAACTTCTTTCTCAGTATCATAAAGAAATTCGAACTTAGTTTCTTCCGCTAGTAATGCTTTTACTTTATTTGCAAATTCAATACCACCTTCACTGCCTTTACTCACCGAGCTAACAAGTGCATAATCATATCCTAGTTTTTGCATTTCTTTTTCAAATAACTTAACTTCACTTTTATGATCATTATCAAAAAGATTAAGAGCAACAAGAACTTTAACACCAAATAAACTTAAGTTTTCATAATGCTGCACTAAGTTTTCAAATCCTTTGGCAAGTGCATCAGTATTTTCTTCATAAATTGCACTCATTGGAACGCCACCATGCATCTTTAATGCCTTAATAGTGGCAACTACGACCGCTAGATTAGGCTTTAAATTAGCGGTACGACACTTAATATTGAAAAACTTTTCCGCACCTAATTCACTAGCAAAACCTGCTTCAGTGATAACGACTGGTGCTTTACTTAACGCATATTTTGTCGCAATGATTGAATTACAGCCATGGGCAATATTTGCAAAAGGTCCGCCATGGACAAGAACGGGATTGCCTTCTAATGTTTGCACCAAATTTGGTAATAATGCTTGTTTCATTAAGTGCATAATCGCATCTTCTATTTCTAAAGCGGCAAGACGAACAATTTCACCTTCATATGTATAGCCAATAATAATATCTTTTACACGACGAATAAAGTCATCAGGATCACTAGCAAGACACATAATGGCCATTAGTTCACTAGCGACAGTAATTTGAAATTCTTCGCAGCGAGGAGTACCATTGCCCGTACCTTGATTAATTCTAACTTTGCGTAAGCCACGATCATTCATATCTAAAGAGCGTTTCCATGTGATACGTTTCGGGTCTAAATTTAAAGCATTGCCTTGGAAAATATGATTATCAATTACTGCGGCAATTAGATTAATGCTTGAAGTAAGAGCGTGGAGATCACCTGTGAAATGAAGATTAATATCGTCACTTGGATAAAGCTTAGCGCGTCCTGCACCAGTGGCACCACCTTTAATCCCAAACACTGGACCAAGTGAAGGCTCCCGTAAACAAAGTAAACTCTTTGTTCCCGTTTTCCACATTGCGTCTTGTAGAGCAATTGACATTGTCGTTTTCCCTTCACCAAAAGGTGTTGGTGTAATCGCAGTTACTAAAATTAATTTACCTTGTGGATTAATATCAGTAAACGGACTTTTAATCTTTGCTTTATCTTCACCATAAAGTATTACATCTGCAGGTGAAAGACCAACTTTCTTTGCAACTTCTAAAATGTGTAATGTGTTTTTCATAATGAGTCCTCATACTTTCCTCTTAGATAATTAAACGCTGCTTCTTTATCAGTAAACCATTTAGCGGCAAACTGATTACGAAAAAAAGTTCGCTGTCTTTTCGCATATTGTCTTGTACGTAAGGCAATTAAATTTATTAATTCTTCATCAGTGGCATTAGGATTTTGCACAATCTCTTTATAACCAATTGCCTGCATTCCCTGTGCATTTCGCGGGTATTTCTTGCTTAATGTCATCGCTTCTTCTCTTAATCCCTTGTCAAACATTAACTTAACTCTTGTTTCAATATCGCGATGGAGCATTTCATTTTCTTTATCTAAACAAATCATAATATACGGATAAAGTGGCTCACTTGATGTTACTTCTTCAAGCGCAGTTTTTGTTTGAGCGTGAGTTTTAATTAAAGCGAGTGCCCGCAGTACGCGCTTACGATTATTAGGATGAATCTTAGCGGCAGCTTCTTTATCTAACACTTCTAATTCTTTGTGCAGTGAAGTATTACTTATGTTAGGGTCATCAACAATCTTTAAGTCCTTTTCCGGTTGTAAGTTATAGTTATATAAGGCTGCTCTAATATAAAGACCGCTGCCACCAACGAGCACTATCGGAATTTTTTTAGCTAAATACTTATCTAATATAATCCGTACTTCTTTTTGATAGTTATAAATAGAAAAGCGTTCATCTAATGAAATATTGTTAAATAAAAAAGTCGGAAGCATCGCTAATTCTTCTTTGGTTGGTTTAGCAGTTCCTATATTTAACTCTTTATAAAAAGCAAACGCATCAGCGTTAATAATAATTCCGTTTATTGCTTTAGCAAAGCGGAAGGCTAAATCACTTTTCCCGCTTGCGGTCACACCACCAATGACAAAAATCATGTGCCTGTCCTCTTAAACATTTTTTCTAATTCGTACTTCGTAAACTTAATAATTGTCGGCCGACCATGCGGACAACTAAACGGATTATCACACGCTAGTAATTCTTTTATTAAATGTTGCATTTCCATAATTGAAAGGCGGTGATTAGCTTTAATTGATGCTTTACAAGCCATTGTTGCAATAGCGTTAGTGCGTAAAAGCTCTTGATTTAAACGCTTATCAGTAATAACAGCATCAATGATATCTTGAATATAAATGCGTTCATCATATTCACCTGCCCAACTAGGCACAGCAGTAACTCTTAGTGTATTTGGGCCAAATAACTCTGCTTCAATTCCGACATCTTTAAGAATGGTAAATACTTCAGGAGTAAAAAGCGCTATTTCACTATGACTAAAAGATAAAAGTTCAGGCACTAAAAGTGGTCTAGTTTTTAAATCCATATTTAATACTTTTTGAAATTTCTCATAATTAATCCGTTCATGAGCAGCGTGTTGGTCAATAAGCCAAAAGCCCCCATCATTTACTTCGCAAATAATGTAGGTGTTATGGAGTGCTGCAACTGGATTAACAAAACTATTTTCTAATTCACTAATTGTTTTAGTTATTGGTTTTCTAATTGCTTCTTGATGATGACTATCACTAATTTTTAATTCACTAGTTTCAGTGCCAAACGGCAAATCAAAAATAAGTTGCTCGGCTCTAGGTTCTTCGTTAGTAGTGCTTGATAGTGGTTGCACTTTTTGGTGCGGATCTTTAGGGATAAATGCTTCTTTACGGAGCGCTAGCGGAATTTCTTTTAATAAAACATTGCGTAAGTCTTCTTCTTTTGAAAAACGCACTTCTTTTTTAGTCGGATGCACATTAACATCGACTAGTTCTGGTTCTATTTGTAAATTTAAAATGACAAACGGATAACGCGTGGGAGCAATAAAGCCGTGATACGCTTCAATTATCGTACTTTGCACTTTCGGCATATATACATTACGACCATTTAAGTTTGTAATGATCCCGTAACGATTAGAACGAACTAAATTCGTGTTCCCTAAGAAACCTGTAATCGTAAAATCATTCGTTTTAACACTAATTGGTAATAAGTTTTTAACATATGTTAAACCATAAATATTTAAAATTGTTTCTTCTAAATTATTTCGCCCACTTGTGCGAAATCTTAACTTATCATCAAATGTTAAACTAAAACTAACATCAGGATGGGCTAAAGCTATTTTAGTCACAACATCAAGTGTTACAGCGTTTTCGGTATAATCGCGTTTTAAATATTTAAGGCGCGCTGGTGTATTGTAAAAAAGTTCAGAGACAGTAATTTTTGTACCACTACTAACTGCACTTGGCTCAATTTTAATATCACCATTTTCAATCTTAGCAAGTGCTCCAGGTTTCCCCTTTTCAGCAGTTTCAACTTGCACTTTTGCAATTGAAGCAATACTTGGTAGTGCTTCACCTCTAAACCCTAAAGTTCTTATTCTAAATAAATCGAAAGTTGAATGAATCTTACTAGTTGCATGTCGCGAAAAAGCTAGCGCTAATTCGTCGCTAGGAATCCCGCTACCATTATCTTGTACAATTATTGCTTTACGTCCGGCTTCATTAATAAAAACATCAATTTTAGTAGCACCAGCGTCAATACTATTTTCCACTAATTCTTTAACAACTGAACTTGGTCTTTCAATTACCTCCCCCGCTGCAATTTGATTAGCAAGTTCGTTGTCTAGTAAAATGATCTTAGCCATTATTTAAACCCTTCATCTTTAATTTTCTTTAAAAGAATAAGGGCATCTAGGGGAGTCATTTCATCAATATTTAAATTTTCGAGCTGTTGATACCATAATGGTTTTAGTGGCACATATTCTGTTTTAGTCGGATTGCCGCCACTATTGTTAGCGACAAATGTTTGTAAATGTTCTTGGGCATTACTTAAAATTTCTAGCGGTAATCCCGCTAAACGGGCAACATTAATCCCGTAACTCTTATTCATAGGACCAGGTTTAATTTTATAAAGGAAGGTTACATTATTTTCGACTTCTTTTACTTCAACATGAATGTTTTTAATATTAGGATAATGCTCATCAATTGCAGTAATTTCGTGATAGTGCGTGCTAAATAATGTCTTTACTTTTAACTTGTTAGCAATATATTCAAGCATTGCGTAGGCTAAAGCCATTCCGTCATAAGTTGAAGTGCCGCGACCAATTTCATCAAATAGTAAAAGTGAATTTGGTGTTGCTTTGCGTAAAGCATAATTTGCTTCAATCATTTCAACCATAAATGTTGATTGTCCGCTTATTAAATCATCGCTTGCCCCAATCCGTGTAAAGATTTGATCAAAAATCATTAAGTTTGCGCTCTTTGCCGGAACAAAACTGCCAATCTGCGCCATAATCACAATTAGCGCTAATTGACGCATAAGTGTCGATTTACCACCCATATTTGGACCAGTAATAATCACGATATCGGTCGCTTCATCTAGCTCAATATCATTTGCAACAAAGGCGTGGTCTTTAAGTAATTTACTTAAAACAGGGTGCCGTGCTTCTTTAATATCAACCACGCGTGCATCGTTAAATATAGGACGAACATAATTATTAGCGACCGCCACTTCCGCTAGAGAAATAAAAACATCAATTTCACTTACAACATCGGCACTTTGTTGTAATAATCGTGTTGACTTCTTTAACTCATTTAAAAGCGCACCGAAAAGTTCTCTTTCTAATTGTTGCCGTCGTTCTTCAGCACTTAGAATTAGTGTTTCTTGTTCTTTAAGCGCTTCATTAATAAAGCGTTCACCGTTCTTTGTTGTTTGTTTGCGGATATAACCAAATTCATCTTTAACTTGATCTAAATTGCTATTACTAACTTCAATGTAATAACCAAATACACGATTATAACCAATTTTCAAATTTTTAATTCCTGTCCGCACTCGTTCTTTTTCTTCAAAAGCACTAATCCATTTTTTACCACCATGCGCTAAATCAATTAGTTCATCAAGCGCTTCATAATATCCATACTTAAATATTTCGCCACCAGTTATTTGTAGTGGGGCGTCTTCACTAATTGCTTTTTCCAGTAAGGTAATTAAAGGAATATTACTTGCAAGCTTATCATAGAGTTCACTAATTTCAGGTTCTCTAATTTTACCTAAAAGATTACGTGCTTTTTCTAGTGCTTGGAGTGAAGTCTTAAGGCGCAACAAGTCACGCGGATTAGCGCTACCAAAAGAGATGCGCGCCACTATACGTTCTAAGTCATAAATACTAACAAAATGTTCTTTAACTTCCGCACGTGTTACAAAGTTAACAATAAATGTGTTTACAATATTTTGCCGCCGAATAATTTCATCATAATCGTGTGAAGGACGGATAATAAAATCTTTTAGTTTACGACGACCCATCGCTGTTGTTGTTTCATCTAATAGCCAAAATAGAGACCCGTATTTTGTTTCATTACGAATTGTTCTTGTTAACTCTAAATTAAGGCGTGAAAAAGCATCTATTTGTAAGAAAGACTGCGGTTTTGTCACAGTAATTGCTTTAAAATATGATAATTGTCGTTTTTTAGTTCGTGTTAAATAGCTCACTAAACGCGCGGCAATCAAATACTCCCGCTCATCCTTAACATCACTAAATAAATCTTCATATTCTTCATCAATTTTTGTATTCTCTTCAAACGATATAACAAGATTTATATTTGTTTTAATAACACCTAAAAGCTTATCACTAAACTGTGGACTCACAACAATTTCACGAGTGTTTAATCCGTTTAAATAACTTACTAAACTCGTATCTTCACGCGGTAAAGTTGTGACGAAAATGTCACCAGTAGAAACATCTGCGTAACTTACAGTAAAAGCATCAGCGTAAGCATCAACCGCCGTGATAAAGTTATTATCACTATCTTCAAAATCGACAATCGAACCAGGAGTTACAATTTGGATGATTTCTCTTTTTACAATCCCCTTTGCTGAACTAGGATCTTCCATTTGTTCAACAATTCCAACCTTATGCCCAGCGTCAATTAACTTGACAAGATACGGACCATAAGCGTGATGGGGTATCCCGCACATTGGGATTTTACGATTATTTCCTGCTGCTCTTTTAGTGAGCACTAATTGTAATTCTTTAGATACAATTTCAGCATCTTCAAAAAAGAACTCATAAAAATCACCAAGTCGATACATAATTAAAATACCCGGGTTTTCCCGTTTAATTTCTAAATACTGCTCAATCATCGGCGTGTAGACGATTTTTTTCTTCTCTTTTCCCATAGTGTCATTTTACCATAGTATGGTAAATTGCTTATTCAATTACTGTTTTTAAAGAGTAAAGTAAATCTTCAATTTCACTTAGCAAACTATTATAATTTATTAGATAAGGATGCGTTTCATAATTGTTTTTTAGTCGTAAATATTCTCTTTTATACTCGTTATGCTTTTCTTCGTTAAAGGCGTTTTGTGTCATTAATCGTTGTAACTCTTTAAGCCGTGCTTCTGCATTTTTTAAGTAAGCATCACTTTCAATCAGTGCTTTTACTTTTTTAAATTCTACGACTCTTTTGTCATTCGCTAATTCAGTCGTTAATGCATTTAAGGCTATTTCAACTTTATTCATTCACTAGTTCTCCAACAAATGAATAAACGCGTGACTCAGTAATTTTAACTTTAACAATTTTACCGATTAAATCAGGAGTACCTACAAAATGAACAACACGATCACTTTCGGTGTATCCACTTAATACACTCGTATCTTTTTTACTGTAACCATCAACTAAAATAAGATACTCATTCCCGACATATAGAGCTGCATTAGCTTCGGTTTGGCTATCAACGAGTGCTTTTAACTTGTTAAAGCGCTCACCTTTTTCTTCACGCGAAACATTATCTTCCATAAGGGCAGCGGGAGTACCCTTGCGCGGTGAATAAATAAAAGTATAAGCATTTTCGTAATTTACCTTTTCAACAACTTTTAATGTTTCTAAAAATTGTTGCTCTGTTTCATTTGGAAAGCCAACAATAATATCAGTAGTCAGTGAAATATCAGGCATTCTAGCCCGTAATTTAGTAACTAACTCTAAATAATCTTTAACCGTATAGCGGCGTCCCATTAACTTTAAAATTTCATCACTACCACTTTGTAACGGTAAATGAATTTTACGCATGATATTAGGATATTTAGCGATAATATCAATCATTTCATCATCAAAGTTCCATGGGTGCGAAGTAATAAAACGAAGGCGTGGGATGCCAAGTTTTGCTACTTCTTCTAAAATATAACTAAAAGTTGTGCCATCTTTTAAATCAATACCATAAGCATTAACATTTTGACCAACGAGTGTAATTTCTTGATAACCAGAATCCACTAAAATTTGACATTCTCGTAAAATATCAGCAGGTAATCGTGAGCGTTCTTTCCCCCTAGTGTAAGGGACGATACAATATGTACAAAACTTATCACAACCATATGTTATATTGACAAAAGCTTTATGCGGGGCAATGCGTTGCACAGGGATGTTTTCATAGACATCGGCATCATCACTAGGCACATCCACTACTTTTTTATTTTCCGTTATTCGTAAGGCAATTAAATCAAGTAATTTATGAATAGCGTTTGTCCCCATAAAAATATCAACATATGGGAATGTTTTTCGTAATTTCGCGAGTGATTCTTCTTGTTGCACAACACAACCCGCAACAATTACTATTAAATCTTTATTATTTGTTTTTAGTCCTTTTAAGTTACCGACTTGACCAAAGATTTTTTGTTCAGCCCCTTCACGAACAGCACATGTATTAATAATAATTACACTAGCGTCTTTTTCTTCTTCAGTGCGTCGCATATTAGCCATACTTAAAAGACCGGCCATACTTTCTTCGTCGCGTACATTTGCCTGACAGCCAAATGTTTTAATTAAGAAAAATTTACCACTTAACTTCGCACTAACAATTGACGGTACTTCAATCTTAAGATTTTGAACTATGGACGGATAACGTCTTCGTGCTTTAGTGAAGGAGGGTAAATTATTAAGTAATGTTTTACTCATCTCTTCTCCATAAGTAATAAAGTGGTGTTATTTTTTCTGTTTTAAATGTATGTTTATTAATTTCTAAAATAACAGCGCTAAATTGCGCTTCTTTATCTTTGTACTCATAAGTAAACGGTACTTGTTTATCAAACCAAGTCCGCTCGATTACGCGTTCTCTATCTGCACCAATGATGCCATTATATGCCCCCGTCATACCAACATCACTAATATAAGCTGTACCTTTTGGCAAAATACGGGCGTCACGCGTTTGTACATGAGTGTGTGTACCTAAAACAGCACTTACTGCACCATCAAATTCCCAGCCAATCGTCATTTTTTCTGCAGTAGCTTCTGCATGATAATCAACGATATGAATCATCTTTTCTGTATCAGCGTTAAGCATTTTAAGATTAGCGTACGGACTAGTAATGATTTCTTTCATAAATGCTTGTCCTAATACATTAGTGACGCGAACTTTGTCACCTTTTTTCGTTGTGACAACGACAGATCCTTCACCAGGATAATTTTCAATTAAGTTTAATGGTCTCACTAAATTATGCACTTCGGTAATGTAATATTTAAGTTCTGGACGATCATCAAAATGATTACCAAGTGTGATGACATCAATCCCAAGATTTACTAATTCTTCATAATGTTTTTTCGTTAATCCGCGCCCATGCGTTGTATTTTCGCCGTTAGCGATAATTAAATCAAAGTCATGTTCACGCTTAAGTATAGGCAGGAAATGGGCGAGAGTTTTTCGCCCGATTTTGCCAACAATATCACCAATAAATAAAATTTTCACCATTACTATTTTGCTACATCACTTGCACGGTATTCACGAATAACCGACACTTTAATTTGACCAGGATAAGTCATTTCATTTTCAATCCGTTCACGAATATCACGAACGAGTTTATTGACCATAATATCATCCACCTTATCAGGATGGACCATCACGCGTACTTCACGGCCTGATTGCATTGCAAAGCTAGTTTGCACACCGTCATACGATTTACAAATTTCTTCAAGTTTTTCTAAACGTTTAATGTAATTTTCAAGCGTTTCAGTCCGAGCACCTGGTCGCGCTGCACTTAATGTATCAGCAGCGATGACTAATTGACTAAAGATAAAACGCGATTCTTTATCACCGTGGTGGCTTTCAATTGCATCAATAACATAATCTGGTTCATTGAATTTTTTCGCTAGTCTTGCTCCAACTTCAACGTGACTTCCTTCAAGTTCAAAATCCGCTGATTTACCAATGTCATGGAATAATCCTGCACGTTTAGCGCGCGTAATATCAAGCCCTAATTCAGCAGCCATAATGCCACATAAATGGGCGACTTCAATACTATGTTTAAGTGCACTTTGTCCGTAACTCGTGCGGTATTTTAAGCGGCCAATAAATGGAATCATATCTTTGTGGACATTAGGAATCCCAAGTTCGGCAAGAGCGTCTTTACCAGTCTTAATAATAATTTCATCAAGTTCTTGCGTTGCTTTTTCCACAACTTCTTCAATACGACTTGGTTGAATTCGGCCGTCTTTGACTAATAGTTCAATCGTCCGTCTAGCGGTCTCACGGCGAATTGGATCAAAGCATGACACAGTAATAACTTCTGGTGTATCATCAATTAAAATATCAACGCCTAATAGTTGTTCAAGTGTGCGGATGTTGCGTCCTTCACGACCGATAATGCGTCCTTTCATTTCATCATTTGGTAATTCGACCGTACTAACAGTGCGTTCAGTCGTCACTTCTTGTGAATAACGCGCAATCGTGTTTGCTAAAATATCACGAGCTTGTTCATTAACTTGTAGTTCGGCTTCTTCTTCTTTTTGCTTAATATACAGCGCGATTTCTTTTTCCAGTTTAGCGTCAACGCGATGATATAATTCATCTCGCGCCTCACTAACTGTCATTTGTGCGACTGTTTCAAGCTCGCCTAAAATTGAGTCAATCTTAATTTGTAGGTCTTTTTTGAGTTCATCAGCTTCTTTGATTTTCACTGATAAGTTTTCATGACGAGCGTCAAGTGACTGCTCTTTGCTATGTAATAATTGATCGCGACGTTCAATTCCTTTTTCACGATCATTAAGGAGCCTTTCTAGCTCACGAATTTGGGCACGCCGTTCTTTGCCGGCTTGTTCGAGTTCTTGTTTTCCTTCATAAATGATTTGTTTAGCGTCAAGTTCAGCATTCTTTACAATGTGTTCGGCTTTAATTTCCGCTTCTTTTGTTAATTTTTGTGCTTTCGCAAATGCTTGCTTCGCTTTAAATGCTGGAATGAGGAAAAATAGTCCGATTCCAAGTCCAAGTCCGACAAGAAAGAATAGTGCATAGTACAAAACTTCCATTTTGTGTTCCTTCTTTCTTTGTTTTTTAAAATTTTGTGTTTGAAAATATATACAAACGAAAAATAGTCTGTTACCTAAATTCCAATGTTACATCATTAATGTTTAGCGATGATTTATGTAAATAAATTTCAATAAAGTGAATTAATAACCTAACATGAAGTTTAGGTGAACGCACTTAGTGCGCACTTTGATTATAACAACTTTTTAGCATTAATTAAAGCAAAGATGATTAGTAAAGTACACAATTTTAAAAATTGTGTTTTTTAATTTTAAAATTTATAAAATAATTGTAATTATTTAGTTTCAGTGGCGACTACGCCTGTTTTAATTTTTTCTTCTAAATCAGCGAGTAATTCTGGGCGCTCCAAAATATAATTTTGCGCTGCTTCGCGGCCTTGTCCAATCTTAAGTCCATCGTGTTCATACCACGAACCCGACTTTTTAATAAATCCGCGGTTAACCGCTAATTCAAGAATTTCCCCAATTTTAGAAATACCTTTGCCATAAATTATATCGATTCCACAAGCGGCAAATGGTGGTGCAACTTTGTTTTTTACAATACGAATTTTTGCTTGATTACCAATTAATTTAGAACCTTGCTTAATCGCTTCACCGCGTCTAATGTCAATACGAATGGAAGAATAAAATTTTAATGCACGACCACCAGAAGTAACTTCAGGATTGCCATAAATTATTCCAACCTTTTCGCGTAGTTGATTAATAAAGATAACAGTACACTCAGCTTTATTTAATACACCCGCTAGTTTACGCATTGCTTTTGACATCAGGCGTGCTTGTAGTCCTACTTGGTTATCACCCATTTCGCCAGATAGTTCTGCTTCAGGTACAAGTGCAGCCACACTATCAACAACGATTAAATCAATCACACCACTTTCGGCAAGACGGACAACAATTTCCAGTGCTTGTTCACCTGAATCAGGTTGTGCTAAAAGTAATTCATCAATATTAATTCCTAAATTTTTAGCATAAATCGGGTCAATTGCATGTTCAGCATCGACAAAAGCAGCTTGACCACCTTTCTTTTGACATTCAGCAATTGCGTGCAGCGCTAAAGTAGTTTTCCCACTACTTTCTGGTCCAAAGATTTCAATAATACGCCCTTTTGGATAGCCACCAACGCCAAGTGCTTCATCAATTAATAATGAGCCGCTCGGAATGACATCAACATTAATAACTGGGCGTTCGCCTAGTTTCATAATGGCGCCTTTACCAAACGACTTTTCAATTTCTTTTAATGTTTCTTGTAAAATATTTGCATCTTTCTTTTTTGACATAATAATTTTCTCCTTATATAGATATATACAATATTATTCGAAGTTTTTTAACACTCTCGCTAACATTTTTAAGGCAGCATTCACTGCATCAGTGCGGACTTTAAGCCGATCACCTTTAAATTTGAAGTGTTCAACAATTTCGTCGTTAGCAAACGCTAGGGCAATATAAACATCACCAACTTCTCCGCTTTGGCCTGATGCTGTTGGACCTGCGTCACCCGTAAAGCCAAAACAAAAATCAACTCCTAATGCTTTTTGGCCATGACGCGCTAAATCAAGCGCTACAACACTTGAAACGGCACTAAATTTTTTTAGATCTTCTTTTTTAATGTTAAGTAAACGCTCTTTGACATCGTTACTATAAGCCACAATCGTCCCTTTATATGTTTTACTAACACCTGGATAATTCACGAGTGTTGCCGCAAATAAACCACCAGTAAAAGACTCAACACTACCAATTGTTAAATTTTTATCAATTAATTCATTAATGAGCAGTTGTGTCGTCATGCGTCTCCTTAAGTACACTGATATTTTGGAATATATAAATAAAGCCTGATAATAATGACACAAATGTAGCAGCGCCAATTACTATCATGCTAACAATCGGAAACGAATCACTTTGCATTTGGTGTGAAAAGGGCCAATCATTAAATAAAAACATCACAATTGCAATCATTTGTAAAACTGTTTTAGCCTTACCAAAAATATTCGCCGCTAGTACTTTATTTTGATTTGCAGCAACAAGTCTAAACCCGTCCACTACTGTATCACGCGCAATCATGAGTACAACAAAAATAACAGGTACACTTATTTGCCCGACGAACGCTTGATGCGGAACTGTAAGGATGATTAACATAGAATTCACCAGCATTTTGTCGGCAATTGGGTCCATAAACTTCCCAAAATTTGTAATTAAATTAAATTTTCTCGCTAAGTATCCATCGAAGTAATCAGTGATTGCCGCTACTATAAAAACAATTGCGGCAATAAAATAACGCAGATAAACATTATAAAAAAGAATAATTGGTTCATTACCTAACCAAGTGGGCGGAATAAGTAAAAAAGCAATTAAAAGGATGACAAGTATCATTCTCGCTACTGTTAATTTATTCGGTAAATTCATAATGCTCCTTTAGGTGAGTTTCGATCCTGTAAGCCATGTTCTGTCGCGGATAACTATTTATCTATGTGTGAACACATACGGCGCTAAATTCATTTCTCTATTGCCGTTTCCCTTACCAAATTTAGGTTTCTCGCTTGCGGGGTTTACCAACGTTCCACTTAAGAGTTTCCCCTTAACTTCGTCACTGTGGCACTTTCAGAAGATTAACCATATCTTTCGACTTAGGTCTTTCTTCGCCGTTATAGACTCCTCTATACCTAGTGTTATTTTTTCCACTAGCGCAATCACTACTTGCATCGCAGCAAGTGCGAGCATGGACTTTCCTCTAATACTTATGTACCAGCAATTATCCAGATCGAATTTTTATTTGAGTTTGCTTGGGTCAATGCCCATTTTCCATAATTGACGCTCATACTTATCAATTTTACGTAAGTTTTCCATCGCGGTTCCGCCTTTACTAATTAAGCGTTCTAGCTCTTCAACTTTCTTTTTATATTGAATGTATTGCGCTTCAAGATTAACAATCTTAGCTTGTTGAGTTTCATTTTTCAGCCGCAGTAATTCTAATTCTTTTTCAATTTCGAGCATAGATTCATAGTCATTACGCACTAAATCAAAAAATTCGTCAACTTCTAAAGCGTCATAGCCACCGCTTTTCGCTTTGAACTTCTTTTTTAAAATTTTGTCTGCGTCTAGTAATCTCTTTTCTGCCATCGTTAACCTCGCATACATATTATATATGTAATTTTGTTTTGACGCAACAAAGTGAGACCGCTTTATTATTACTATGTTATAATTTTATAGTATGAAAAAATTAGCGAAAGCAACACGTGGCCGCAAGCAACTTATCTTCCTTGATTTAGAAGGTACACAATTTAGTCATGAACTAATAGCAATTGGGGCAATTAAAGCCACAATTAAAACGGACGGAACGATTAAAAAACTTTATCCTGGCTTTAAACATTATGTGCTAGCAACACAAAATGTTGGTAATTATGTTGAAAAATTAACTGGCATTACGGATGATTTATTAGCAAGAGAAGGCATTCCTTTTGATAAGATTCTACTGATGCTTAAAAAATATGTTGGCACTAATCTTTCAAAAACTAAATTTGTGACATTTGGGGCACACGACATTCGTATCTTACGCCAATCACTTGCCCATACTCCTGAAGCTGATCATACTTTTATTAAAACGATTGCGAAAAATCATATTGATTTAAGTGCATACATTAATGAATATATAAAAGATGAAAAAAATAATACATTATCTTTGGTGAATTTATGTAAACTTTTCGGCGTTGAGCCAGTTGAACCTGCTCATGACCCGTTAAATGATGCCCTGATGCTCGCCTATTTATATAGTGAGCTCTTTAAAAAGACTGATATTCTTATTGAACGGTATGGTGAGGTACTACTCAATATGAATAATATCCCGCGTCCAATAAAAAGAATGCTCAATAAAATAAAGGCAGGAGAAAGTGTAAATATTGATGATTTACAAGAATATTTACGCGATGAAATTGTGTAATGATTAATTATCCAAACGGTTCTAAACCTAAAAAACAAACAACGAAAGTACCTTCAAAACGAAAAAATATTACGAAGAGCGCTGCTAATCGTGGCATGGCGCTTGAAAAACTTATCAGTGCTGCTAATGACTATTATTTGATGCACGACATTGCCCTTTTTACTAAACGCCCAACACCAATTAATGTCGTAAAAATTGATTACGCTAAAGGGGCAAAAATTACAAACGCCTACTTTGAAAAGCAATCAACAACAGACTTTAACGGGGTTTATAAAAACCGATATTTCGACTTTGAAGCTAAAAGTACAAGATTAAAAACAAGTTTTCCTTTAAATAATATTTATGAACATCAAATTACCCACTTAGAAAATGTTATTCGCCATGGTGGGATTGCTTTCTTTATTGTTGAATTTACAGCTTTTGATGAATATTATGTACTTAGTGCTGCTGATGTTATTGATTTTTATCGCAATGGCGACCGTAAATCAATCCCTTATGCATCATTTAAAGAAAAAGGCGTATTAGTGCGCCTTGGTCTTAACCCTGTACTTGACTATTTGCCTGCAGTCATAAAATTATTTAATTTATAACTTTTTATTTGGTTCTTTACAAATGTCCACAAGCGGACATTTTTTACATAGCGGACTTTGTGCTTTACAAAAATACCGACCAAAATGAATCATTTGGTGATGCGTTTTTATATATCTTTCTTTAGGTAAAACTTTACGTAACTTCTCTTCAATGATAGTTACATCATCACTAAACTTAGCAAAACCAAGGCGACGCGCTATTCGTGAAACATGAGTGTCCACGGCAATTTCGGGAATGTTAAAGAGTTCAGCGCGTACAACATTCGCGGTTTTAACACCAACACCAGGTAATTTTAAAAGCTCTTCTTTAGCACTAGGAACAACTCCGCTATGATGTTCATTAAGTAAATGAATTAAATTATACACATGTTTTGCTTTGTTGCGATACAAGCCAAGTGTTTTAAAATACGCGGCAAATTGTGCTTCTTTTACATTTAATAAGCTTTCAAAAGTTGGATACTTTGCAAATAATTTTCGCGTAACATTATTAACCGCTACATCAGTTGATTGTGCGCTTAAAACAACAGCAATAAGCAGTTCATAATCTTTTGTGTATTCTAACTCACCTTTAGCGTCACTATATTCTTTATCAAGAAAGGCGAGTATTCTTTCTTTATTCGCTTTCGTCATCTTGGGCTTTTTTATTCACTTCTTCAAGTGTGTCCTTGATGTTTTTTCGATATGAATCACTTTGGGCACTTTTACCTTCAAGCGCATAATCCACAGCAGTCGATAATTTAAGTAGCGCCTTATCAATAGCGCGAATGTTATAGCGTTTACGTTTCATTGTTTGGTCAAGTGCTTCTTTAATCATTGTGATGTTATAACCATAATTAAACCAATCATTAATCGTTTGCAGTTCTACTGCTGAAAGTGAACGGCCAAAAGCATTTTGAATAAAGGCATAAACTTCTTCAACTTGTGAACTAAATTCTACTGTCGAATTTTCTTTATTCTTTTCATAATCTAACACGAAAAGTTCTTGTAATTTATTTCGTAACGGATTAAGTGAAGTAACCATTTTCCCGTTTCTAGTCGTAAATTCAATTAAACCTTTACTAACAAGACGAACCATTGCTTCGTCAATCACTTTGATATCAATATTTGATTGAAGATTAATTAAATCAGGAGTAATAAATTCTGTTTCTTTTTGTTGTAAGTGCTCAATAAAAAGAATGATTACAAGTTCTGTTTCATTGATACGGAGCTCTTTGTAATATTCAAAAAGCATAAAGCGAAAATCTAGCGCCTTATTATACACTACGATCTTTAACCGCCTTTGTTAAATTACGTGGCTTATCAACATCACGTCCTAAGTTAACTGCACAATAATAAGCAAGATACTGCGCGAATACTGCAAAGGTGATTGGACTATGATAACCCTTAATTGGGTTTGAAATAATAAAGCTATCACCATTATGATTAAATGGCGCAAGTGAGCATACAATTACATTAGCTTTACGATCACGCATTTCTCTAATAACTTCCCGCGTTGCTGCTACAGTTAAACTATCACTAATAAAGAAGATAACTGGTGTATTTTCTTCAATAAGCGCAATTGGGCCATGCAGCACTTCTCCGCCCGGATAAGCTTCAGCATGAATATAGCTAGTTTCTTTTAATTTAAGTTGTGCTTCTACAGCAACATCATAGTCAAACCCGCGCCCTAAGAAAAAGACGTCGCCTGACTTATAAATTTGATCGGCAATTGCCTTAATCGTATCACGACGCGAGATAATGTTATAGAGCGCTTCAATAACTCTTTCTAATGCTGCAATTGTCGTAATTTTATTTACTAAGCGCGCGTAAAGCAAAGAAAGAAGTGTAATTTGCGCGATATAAGCCTTTGTACTAGCAACACTAACTTCTGTACCAGCGTGTAGTAATAAGCGATAATCCGCTGATTGATAAAGTGTAGAAACTTCAACATTAGTAATTGCTAAAACATCAGCGCCATATGCTCTAATTGTGCGTAAACATTTAAGAATATCCGCTGTTTCACCTGATTGTGAAATTAAAACATATAATGTGTCTTCACCTGATTGATACGGATAAAAAATCCATTCACTAGCGATGAAAACGTCAACTTTCTTATTAAAGTTTCGTAGATAACGTTGTCCCACTAAAGCGGCATTGTAACTAGTACCAGCCGCAATAAAGACAATCGTTCCCGCATCAATAATTCGTTTAATAAGCCGGTCATCAAACCGATATTTCGTTCCATCAAAGTAATGGTTGATAAGGCGACGAATAACACCAGGAGCTTCTTCAATTTCTTTAAGCATATAGTGTGGATAATCACCTAACTCAAGTGTTTTTTCACTAACTGACACTACGGTAAAAGACGGTTTTCTTTGTTTAAGTTTGCCGTCATATAAAACCATATTATCACTTGTTAAATAGCCTAACTCTCCGTCATTTGGATAATAATATTCATCGGCTTGATCGGCAATTGGGGTGTAATCTGTACAAATGACCATCCCGTCATGATTCTTTCCAATAATGAGCGGAACACCATTTTTAGCAAAAAATATTTTCTTACAATTACCGTTAAAGACAGCAAGCAAGGCATAATCACCTTCTAGTTGTTGCATAGCGCGATGGAGTGCCCGTAGTGGGTCTTCGTTTTCAACAGCGCCGTCTTCAATTAAATTAGCGACAACTTCAACAGCGGAACTAGATCTAAAACTATATCCGCGTTTTACGAGTCGACGCTTAATCATTTGAATATTATCAATAAGCCCATTAACAACAAGGGTGACATAACCATTTTCACTAGAGAGCGGATAAACATTTTCAAGAACTTGATGCATGTATGTTGACCATCTAGTGTGAGCAATCCCCATATAACCATCAACTTCTTCCGGAATAAGTGTGACTAATTCCTCTACTTTTCCTACTACACGATATAAATGTTGGCCTTCTTTATTGCAAAAAAGAACTCCTGTGGAGTCATCATCTTTGAACTGAAGTAAGTTTAACGCACTTAACAGTTTCTCTTTTACACACGAATTACCAACTCTTCCTATAAATCCACTCATAAAGATTCCCTCACTTTTGGTATTAATAGTTTACACTATTACGCAATGTAAATCTTATAATTTGTACATATTCATTAATTTTTTAAAGATATTTTGCTCTTGTTCTCCCACTTTTCGTATTTCAGCTTTAACTTTTTCTGGATTTAGTTTTTTAACAAGATGCGCTAAATCACGAATCGCGTTCTCAGTTAAGGGGTCAATATTTAATTTAAACTTAGCAACAAATCGCAATGCCCGAATAATCCGCAGCGGATCTTCTGCAAAACGGGTATAAGGATTGCCAATAACGCGTAAAGTATTTGTATCTAAATCTTTTAAGCCATCACAAAAATCAAGCACTCGATAATTTTCATCAATATAAAGTGCGTTAATCGTAAAATCACGTCTAATATAATCTTTAGCGGGGTCTGTTACAAACTTTATATAAGCGGGGTGGCGACTATCAATATATTCACCTTCTTCGCGCAAAGTTGTAATTTCCACATGTTCATCTTCATACTTTAAACTTACTGTCCCAAACTTTTCAAACCGATAATTTGCGTCAGGCAAAAATTCATGCATTTCCGCTGGTGTAGCGTCTGTCGCAAAATCATAGTCGTCGACCGGGTAGTTTAAAAGAAAATCACGGCTTGTCCCTCCAACCATGTAGAGTTTAAAGCCGTGCTTGTTGAAAATATTAGCAATCTCGTCAAAAAGCTCTAAATATGATTTCAACATACTTTTCTAGCAAAGAGTTATTTATTGAACTTTTTCTTTGAGAAGTTTTGAAGGTTTGAAAACGATAGTACGGCCGCTTGGAATAACAATTTCCATACCGGTTTGTGGGCTAACGCCACGACGTTCTTTACGTTCTCTTGTTTGGAAAGTGCCAAAACCTGTAAGTTTTACATCTTCACCTTTCGCTAAGGTTTCGATGACTGTGTCACAAAATAAATTAATAATTTCTTCCACAGAACGCTTAGTAATCATAAGCTCATCGGCAATGGCAGCAATTATTTCTGCTTTGTTCATATTATTTTCTCACTCCTTTGTTATTTACAAAGTAGCATAATTATATAATTTATACAAGAAATATTTAATATTTTATTGAAAATTATTGCGATGCCTTACGACTTTATTGATTTTTTTACACTTAAAACAACCCTAAAAATGAACAAATGTTTAATCTCATTTACGCTCACGGAATATAAATTTCAGTGGTGTACCATCGAACGGGAACGAGTCACGAATTTGATTTTCTAAGTAACGCTCATAAGAGAAATGTAGAAAAGCAGGGTTATTCACAAAGAACACAAATGTCGGTGGTTTAGTGCTTACTTGATTAGCGTAGTACACTTTTAAGCGACCGCCATTAAACACTGGCGGGTCATTATACAATTGAGCGCGATGGATAACTTCATTTAGTAAACTTGTCTCTACACGTCTACGATACGCTTCATTAACATAGTCAATTTGGTCAAAGATTTGATCTACTCGTTGTTTAGTTAAAGCACTAACAAAAACAATTGGAGCATATTCAACAAATTTAAATTCATTTCTAATTTTATTTGTCCATTCATTCATTGTTTTGTCGTCTTTAGTAATAGCGTCCCATTTATTAACAGCAATAATAATGGCCTTTTTTTCATCAACTGCATAACCAACAACGTGTTTATCTTGTTCGCGAATACCCACAACAGCGTCAATGACAAATAAAATAATATCAGCTTTAGCAATCGCGCTGAAAGCCCGAAGCGCTGCATATCTATCGACACTTTCATAAACTTTGCCACGCTTTTTTAGCCCAGCAGTGTCAATTACTACATAATTTTTATTGTTTCTAGTAAAAGGCGTATCAATCGCGTCACGCGTTGTCCCTTCAACATTTGTAACAATGACGCGTTCCCTATTTAGTATCGCGTTTACTAAACTTGATTTTCCGACATTAGGTTGGCCAATAACGGCAAAAGAAATTACATCCTCTTCATAATCATCTTTTTGTTCCGGTAATACTTTAATAATTTCATCAAGTAAGTCCCCAATCCCAATCCCGTGTTCACCACTGATAGCGATTGGCTCACCTAAGCCTAAACTATAAAAGTCATGGATGTAATGATGATGTTCAATTCCGTCAATTTTATTAACCGCAACGATAACTGGCTTATTAGCGCGATATAGTAAATTAGCAATTTCACGGTCGTCGGTTGTAACACCAAGCGGACCGTCCCCAACATAAACAATAACATCCGCTTCTTCAATCGCAATTTCAACTTGCGCTCTAATTTGTTCCTGGAATGCTGTCTTAGCAATTTCAATTCCGCCAGTATCAATAAGATTAAAGCGACGCGTTAACCACTCAGCACTTCCATAGAGCCGGTCACGGGTCACCCCGCGTTCATCATGAATTATCGCTCGTCTTTCACCGATGATACGATTAAAAACCGTTGATTTACCAACGTTTGGTGTTCCAACAATTGCCACAACTGGTAATGCCATTATTTAACTCCTAATTTCTTATCAACGATCTTGATAATTTCAGCGACAACTTCATCAATTGATAAGTTGTCAGTATCTAACTCAATAGCGTCATCCGCCTTTTTAAGTGGCGCCATTGCTCTTGTTGAATCAATATGATCACGCATTGCTAGTTCTTTTTCAATATCTTCTAAACTAGTGGCAATCCCTTTTTCTAAATTTTCTAAGTATCGTCTTTTCGCCCGCACTGCAACAGAAGCGGTTTGAAATATTTTTACAAAAGCGTCTGGTAAAACATATGTACCAATATCACGGCCATCCATTACGACACTATTAACTTTAGCCATTTCCCGTTGTTGTTCAGTTAAAAATAAACGAATTTTGGGATATGAAGCAATGTAGCTTACATTGCCTGAAACACTAGGTTCACGAATTGCTTTACTTACATCTTCACCATTAACAAAAACTTTATAATCAGCAGTTAACCTTATCGTTACTTCAGGAATTAAACTATTTGATGCCGTTTCATCTTTTGGATCAACACCGCGTTTTAATACGTACCACGTAAAAGCGCGATACATAGCACCAGTATCGATATAGACAAAATTGTAATGATTCGCTACTTTTTTAGCAATTGTACTTTTTCCTGCTGCGGCAGGTCCATCAATAGCGATCGCAATATTATTTATTCCCATATATTAAAATCATGAAAATAATACCAGCAATAATAAGGAGCAATACGATAATAGCTAGCCCATATAATATGCCTATTGGTCCTTTTTTTACTGCGCTTTCTTTATTTTCATTTTTCCTTTCATATTCACTAAGTAAAGCTTCAGCCTTTGTCAGCGGTGGTGTTTCAGTCTTTTTAATAGGAGTATTTTCAGCTTGTTTTTTCCGTGATTCACGCATTTTTTGTTCAACTTCAAAATCATTCGTAATACTCTCACGATATTTTGCCCAGTACTCTACTCTCGTTTTACTTTCTCTGCGCTTTGCCATACTGTATTTATAATAATATAAATAAACATAAAATGCTTACACGACAATTTTATAATTATCGTTTCCAATATGATTTGAATTGATACTCTCAAATAGTTATAATATTATTCATCAGGAGGAAATTATGGCAAAAAAAGTTAAACTCGATAAAGATTTATGTATTAGTTGTGGCGTTTGTAACGCAGTTTGTCCTTCCCTTTTCGATTGGGATGATGACGGAAAACTCAAAGCTCTCGTTGAAGAAGTTCCAGCAGATTTAGAAGATGCTGCAGCTGAAGCCGAAGCTTCGTGTCCAACTGGTGCAATCACCGTCGAATAAGTTAAGAGAATTAAAAAAATACCAGCAGCCACTTCGGGTGCTGGTTTTTTTATGCTAATAAAACTGATTTATAAAGCGACTAATTCGTTTATATACAACGAGTGTTAGTCCGCCGATAATTGTATTTTTAATAATATTAAAAGGGATGACCCATAAAATAAATTGCTCTGGTGTAAAAGCCCCATATTTATTACTTAAAATCATTGCCATTTTACCGTTAAAAAACATTTCATTGTAAAGATGATAAATAACGAAGTAATTGGCAAGACTGCTAACTAAAATTTGCGCAATAAAGGCGATGCCTAAACCAATAAGCGCCCCTTTGAAAGTCCGCCGATATTTATATATGATTGTGGCAGTAAGGACAAAGCTCGATGAATATATAATATCAGCGACTTCACCGACCATTGCAGTTGATGACATCGGTAGTTTTACTAGAAACCTCACTAATAACACAAGGAATCCGCTTAAAGGCCCGTAAGCAAAGCCGGCAATAAGTGCAGGAATTTCACTAAAATTAATTTCTAAAAAATTAACAAGCGGGAAAATTGGGAACACAAACGGGGGAACTTTAGTAATATAAAGTAAGACTGAAATAGCGGCAAATATTGCCGTACCAGCGACAGTAACTGTTCTTCTGCGTTTACATTTTTGTTGTGCATTAGTTTCTAAATTATCATTTTGACAATTGGTGTAATTTTTCTCTTTTTCCATAAAAAATAGCCCTCTCTATTCAGGGCTACACATAAAAGAAACAACTTCTTCCATCCAGACTTTAACTGTCGCCACTAGAATTTCACTAGTTCAGCTTGCGCTCGCGGGGTATACCGCCGGTGGGGACTTTCACCCCGCCCTGAAGTACTTTTATAATAGTAGTTATCGGTAATAAATTCAAGATAAATGATTATTTAAAATGTTTGTTTTTAAACGCTAGTGCTTCTTCTTCGGTATTAAACACAATTGTTAATTTATTTTTCATTTGAATAACAAAATAATCCTTACCATTATATGTCGCAGTATTTGGTGCTTTTATTAAGGCTTCTAATTCACGGACAGAGAGATTATTAACACGAATTAATTCTAAATATTCAAGACTTTTTTCGCGATCAAATGAGATTAAAGCCCGTGCATGTCCAAAAGTTATTTGCTCGTTATTAAGCGCACGAATAACTTCTGGCTCAAGCTTTAAAAGTCGTAAAATATTTGTAACCTGCGACCTGCTTCTGAATGTTAAATCCGCAAGTGCTTGGTGAGAATAGCCGTGTTTTGTCGATAAAACACTAAAGATATACGCTAATTCTAAAACATTAGTACCAAGTTGATCACGCGCTTTCGCCAATAAAATTAATAAGGTTTCTTCATCATTATAATTCATAACGATGACGGGAATTTCTTGGATTTCTGTAAGTCTTGCTGCCGCTAGACGCCGGCGTCCAATAATTACTTCGTACTTATCACCTTTTGCTCTAACCACGAGTGGTTCTAGTAAAATATTACGCTGATAATTTTCAACAAAGCGCGCAATTTTTTTACGGGACAAAGTAATCTTTTTAATAAAATTATTGTCTACTATTAAATCAATCGGCAACATTTGAATCGGCCGATTCGTATGTGCTTTCGCAAGTTCTTCTAAAACATTTGATTGCGAATATTTAGAAATTAAATCTGAAAGGTGTTCTTTTAACAAATTATTCTTCGGCTCGTTCTTCATTCTCCATAATCTCCTTAGCTACATTTAAGTAGGCTAATGAACCTTTCGAAGTCGGTTTATATAAAATGGTTGGCAGCATTTTAGCACTTGCTTCCGCTAGAGCGATATTCCGCGGGATTGGTGTCATAAATGTTGATTCTTTAAATAAACCTCTAATTTGTTGGCTAATTTCAATTCCTAGTCTAGTTCTTTCGTCATACATCGTTAACAGAAAACCTTCTATTTTCAGTTCCGAATTATGTGAGGCTTGAACTTGTTTAATCGTCGCTAAAACTTGGGCAACAGCCTCAAGCGCAAAATATTCACATTGCACAGGAATAATTACACTATTAGCCGCCACTAAAGCATTAGTACTTAATAGTCCAAGTGAAGGCGGGCAATCAATAAATATATAATCATAACGGCGATCAATTTCTTTAATTTTTGATTGTAAAACGGTAAACGGGTGTTGCGGAATCGTGCTAATTTCCACATCAGTCCGCGCCAGAAAAAGATTAGCGCCAATAATATCTAAACTTTTTAGTGGTGTGCGATAAATAGCTTTATTAATATTAATGCCCTTGAAAAAAGTATGATAAATCGTATTTTTAATCGTCGCAGGATCAAGCCCAAGCCCACGGCTACTATTGCCTTGCGGGTCCATATCAATTAAAAGTACCTTGCGCCCAAAATGTGCAAAAGAGGCACTTAAATTAATTGCGGTCGTTGTTTTGCCAACACCGCCCTTCTGATTTGCAATTGCGATGATTTTAGCCATACTATTCCTTGTAATAAGTATATCAAATATACTTTAAAGTGGATTTTTCTTAATTTGTGCGAATGGACGCGGATATTTTTTAGGAGTACTTCCCTTTT
Organism: Caryophanales bacterium UBA1361; assembly: GCA_002306335.1. GTDB lineage: Bacteria > Bacillota_I > Bacilli_A > RFN20 > CAG-826 > UBA1361. The sequence goes on along the minus strand of DBRT01000030.1, from coordinate 51,482 downwards.
TAATAAAGCGAGCGTTGACCCGCATACTACCGTCACTTGGTAAGAAATGTAAATCTGTTTTTCCAACTTCAACTTTAAGGATGTAAATTGCATTTTCAGCGTCACTTAATTCAGCATTATAATTTCGCCCCTTCATCATCAAAGCACTGCCATTGATGCGTAAAAACGGTACGCTTAGTTCAAGCATTATACTTAGCGAAGACACAGCGCGACTTGTGACTAAATCATATTCACCGCGTTTACTTGCGGCATAATCTTCCGCACGTTCATTAACAACTTCAACATTTGTAAGTTCTAATTCTTTAACGACAGTATTTAAGAAATTACAACGCTTTTTAATTGGTTCAAGTAAAGTTATTTGTAATTCAGGATAAGCAATCGCTAACACAACTCCTGGAAACCCTGCACCACTACCGATATCTAATAATGTTTCATTGCGGAAATTATATGTTTCGCGAAGTAATAAGCAATCTAAAAAATGCTTTTCTTCATATTCGCTTGGGGCAATTGCGGTTAAATTTTGTACCTTATTATGCTCCTCGATAAGTGCAGCATACTTTGCAAATTGCACTTTTAACACTTCAGCATTTTCGCTAAAATGCTCTTCTAAGTACTGCAAAAATGGGTTATTTTTCATTTTTACCATACCTCCTCAAATATGTCATTAATATAATAATATCGTTAGGATTAACACCACTAATACGTTTAGCTTGACCAATTGTAAGTGGTTTAACTTTAGCTAAGCGCTGCCGCGCTTCGATCCGCAAACCATCTAAATCATCATAAGTGAAAGAAGCAGGAATTTCTACTTCTTCAAGCTTCTTTAAACGCTTTGCTTCTTGGCGTTGCTTATTAATATATCCTTCATATTTTATATCAGTTTCTAGTTGAAATAAATCATTGTGGTTAAGACCCTCAAGTGTTAAGTGTCCTAAAAGCTCTAATAAATCATCTAGTGTAACTCGCGGTCTTTTAATAAGTTCAGCAATGGTTAATCCGCCCGAATAATTAGGATAACCAACACTTTCGAGAAATTCAACGACAGGAATATCCGCGCTTACTTGTGTTGTTTCTAAAATTGCTCGAGCATCCGCTATGGCTTTTTGACTTTTTAAAAACTTCGCATAACGATCATCTTTTACTAAGCCAACTTGTCGCCCAATTTCGGTAAGGCGCGAATCAGCGTTATCATGTCTTAAGAGTAAGCGGTATTCAGATCTACTTGATAATAAACGATATGGCTCTTCAGTGCCTTTTGTCACTAAGTCATCAATCATAACACCAATGTAGGCCTCATCTCTTTTCAAAATTAAGGGTGGCTTATTATCTATTTTCAACACAGCATTAATTCCTGCTAAAAGACCAAGTCCCGCTGCTTCTTCGTATCCACTTGTGCCAATAATTTGACCAGCGCAATATAAGTTATCCCACTTTTTAAGTTCTAGTGTTGGTTTAAGTTCAAGTGGATCAATTGCATCATATTCAATCGCATAACCATATTTTAATATTTCTACATTTTCTAAACCTTTTAGACTGCGAATCATTTTTTCTTGAACTTCAACTGGCATTGAAGTACTTAATCCTTGTAAATACATTGAATCAGTGTAACGTGATTCTGGTTCGATGAATAATTGATGACGTTCTTTATCACTAAAGCGCACAATTTTATCTTCAATGCTTGGACAATATCTAGCACCCGTTCCTGTTACAAGCCCGCTATACATCGCGGAATCACCTAAATGTTCATTAATAATTGCGTGCGTTTCAGGTGTAGTGTAGAGTAAGTGGCAGAGCACCTGTTCTTCAAGGGTGTGATAGCGCTCACTCATATAGGAAAAATTTAAGTAGCCTTCCATCCCTGGTTCTTCAACCATCACACTATAATCAATCGTATCTTTTTTAAGTCGCGCTGGTGTTCCAGTTTTAAGTCTAAAGATTTTAAGCCCCATTTTCTCCAAATACGGCGATAAACCTTTACTAGAACGGTCTCCTTCTGGACCAATTTCTTTAACAGTGTGACCAACTAAAATTGTTGATTCCATGTATGTTCCAGTTGTTAATATTGTTGCCTTTGCCAATATTTCTTCATCGTTTTCCAAGCGGACCCCATACACTTTTTCTGTGTCATGAATGACCGAAACTACCATTGCTTCTTTTACAGTTAAATTTGGAGTATTTAGCACAATGCTTTGGACATAACGTGGATAACCAACTTTATCTTCTTGTGCTCTTAAACAACGGACACCAGGACCCTTACCAGTATTTAAAATTTTAATTTGTAGTGGATCGTGATCAGCAAAAATACCCATCATCCCGCCAAGCGCGTCAACTTCACGCACCACAATCCCTTTAGCGCTACCACCAATATTAGGATTACATGGCATATTGGCAATTTTTTTAATGTCCATTGTTAAAAGCAGGGTGTTTTTACCCATATGGGCACTAGCTAGCGCAGCTTCAACCCCAGCGTGACCACCGCCAACGACGATTATGTCATAATCAAACTTCATTAACCAAGTGAGCCTTCCATGTCTAGTTTAATCAGACGATTCAATTCCACAGCATATTCCATCGGTAATTCACGAGAGAATGGTTCAATAAAGCCCATAATAATCATTTGCGTTGCGTCTTCTTCACTTAAACCGCGACTCATTAAATAAAATAACTGTTCTTCACTAATTTTACTTACCGTTGCTTCGTGTTCAATAAATGACTCGTTGTTATGTATTTCATTAGTAGGAATTGTGTCACTTTTTGATATCCCGTCTAGTATTAAAGTGTCACATTCAATATGTGTTTGTGAATTAGGAGCATTTTTTGTATGTCGCACTAAACCGCGATAATTTGCCGTGCCGCCACTATGTACGACTGATTTAGAAATAATGGTACTTGATGTATTTGGTGCTAAGTGAATCATTCTTGCACCTGCATCTTGATATTGACCTTTCCCTGCAACAGCAATCGAAATTGTTGTGCCGCGTGCTCCTTCACCGCGTAAGATACAAGCAGGATACTTCATATTAATAGAGCTACCAATATTCCCATCAATCCATTCCATCTGTCCGTTTTCATAAACATCTGCTCTTTTTGTAACGAGATTAATAATGTTATTTGACCAGTTTTGAATCGTAGTGTAGCGACATTTAGCGTCTTTATGTACAATAATTTCAACAACAGCAGCGTGTAATGAGTCTTCACTATAAACTGGAGCAGTACAACCCTCAACATAATGAACACTTGCCCCTTCATCGACAATAATTAATGTTCTTTCAAATTGACCCATCTTTGCCGCATTAAGTCTAAAGTAACTTTGGAGTGGTTTATCTAGTTCCACACCTTTTGGCACATAAATAAATGAACCACCGCTCCATACAGCCCCATTTAAGGCTGTATATTTATTATCGGTATATTTAACAACGGTATTAAAATATTTTTTAAATATCTCAGGATGTTCTTTAAGTGCCTCATCAGTTGATGAAAAAATCACACCCTTTTCTTTAAATTCACTAATCATACTAGCGTAAACAACTTCGGAATCATATTGCGTCGCCACACCAGCGAGAAATTTACGCTCAGCTTCAGGAATACCTAACTTTTCAAAAGTTTCTTTAATCGTGTCCGGAACATCGTCCCACGAGCGTGCCTCATCTTTTACAACACGGTTAAAATAAGTATAAGAATCAAAATCGAGATCTTTTAAAGATGGTCCAAATTTAGGGTTTTTCATTAATTCAAACGCGCGAAGTGATTTAAGTCGAAACTCAAGCATCCATTCTGGTTCTTTTTTAAAGGCAGATATTTGCCGAACAACATCTTCGTTAATACCAATACTAGTACTAGCAATTGATTCTTGGTCATCGGAGAAACCATAAGCATAAGTACCAAATTTTAATTCATCAGCACTAGTCATTGTGATTTTCCTCCTCTTTATGTTTTGTAATTAATTCAGCAATCCCGTCCCACCCAATTGTGGCACAGCGAATGCGACTTGGTTGCCGGACTGTATTTGCAAATACAATTGCTTCATTAAGAATATCTATGTCATAAGGTTCGCTGTTGAGCATTTTTTTGTATTCCGCAATTATTTTCAAGACAGCATCAACATTCATTCCTTCAATCATTTCAAGGAGGATTGAGGTAGAGGCAATCGAAATAGTGCAACCAAATCCATCAAAATATCCTGTGATAACTTTATTGTCTTTAACTTTTAAATAAAGTGTTAAATTATCTATACAACCACTGGAAGTAAGGTGAATTTGCATAAATTCATCCGCATTTTGCGGGGTTTCCTTGTGATAAGGGTTTTCATAATGCGTTAAAATTGTCGCCCGCATAAGCTCGTTATTAAAAATAGGCATCTAAATAATTCTCCGCTGTTCTAGCTGCCTCAACAAAGGCATCAATTTCTTCTTTTGTCGTATACAAATATAAACTTGCACGTACAGTTGCCACTTCGCGTAAATGTTCTTTCAGCAATTTAGCGCAATGTTCTCCACTACGAACGGCAATATTCTTACTATTAAAATATGTAGCAACATCTTGTGCAAACACATTTTTAACATTGAAAGTAATAATACCAGTTTCAGCATTTTCGTTATATAAAATAATATGATCCATTTCTTTTAATTTAGAAACAGCATATGTTCTTAACTTATGTTCATGTTTACTAATATTTTCAATACCAATCTTATTAATATATTCAATCGCGGCATGTAAGCCATAAATCGCCTCGATGTTTAATGTGCCTGCTTCAAACTTAAGTGGGACTTTAAATAATTCATAATTCCCTTCTTTATCATAACTAAAATTCATGCCCCCGCCCGTTTGGTAAGGATCCATCTTTTCTAATAATTCTTTTTTACCATAAAGTACACCGATACCTGTTGGCGCTAACATTTTATGTCCGCTAAACGCTAAAAAGTCAACATCTAAGTCTTGAACATCAACTTTCATATGCGGGACGCTTTGCGCACCATCTAAAACAATAATAGCGCCCTTATCATGCACTATTTTCGCAATTTGTTTAATACCATGAACATGACCTAAAACATTGCTAACATGAAGTACACTGACAACTTTTGTATGTTCTGTCATATATTTTTCGACAATTTCTGGAGTGACTTTCCCGTCTTCACTAAGTGGCATATAGACGATTTTAGCACCAGTTTTTTTGGCCACTTGCATCCAGGGTAAGGTGTTAGATGCGTGTTCAGCAATTGATAATAATATTTCGTCACCCTCTTTTAAGAACTTCTCACCATAACACTTAGCAACCATATTTAATGAGGCCGTTGTCCCTTGGGTAAAAACAACTTCTTGCACATGTTTACTATTAATAAATTTATGAATTAAAGCGCGCGTTTCATCAACTCTTTTATCGACTAAATAAGCATTTTGATAATCGCCGCGCCCACTATTAGCGGTTTCTTTTGATAAATAATTAGTCACTGCATCGATTACAACTTGTGGTTTATATGTTGTTGCAGCGTTATCTAAATATATTGTTTTGTTATTATCAAAAACCGGAAAATCTTTTCTAATTTTATAAACGTCGTACATTATAATACCCTCTCAAGCATAGTAATGCAGTTCTCTTTTAAAACTTTATCTTCAATATAATTTAATATCGGCATCAGGTAACCTTTTGTAATTAAAAGTTTAGCTTCTTTTTCTGTAAGTCCGCGGGACTTTAAGTAATAAAGATGTTCAGCATTTACTTGTCCGACAGTAGCGGCGTGACTTGCAGCGACGACATCATTATGATAAATATTCAAAATTGGATTAGCCTCTGCATGGCTATTTTCGTCAAAAACAATAATGCGTGCGGTTTGATGGGTTTCCGCGCCCTTCACATTTTCAAAAATTGTTGATTCACCTGTAAATATAAGAGTTGATGCATTAAGTACTACACCGTAGTTATGCATATCAGCAAATGACTCATTTCCAAAATGTGAAAACGAGATATTAAATACTTTCTTATCAATATTTTGTGAATAAGTAGCAAGATGCCATTCTGCTCTAGCTTTTCTTTCTGATAGTTTCGTTTCAATATTTACCTTGCGATTACCATTATGGAAATCAGGCATAATTAATTTAACTTCAGCACCTTCAAGTAAAATAATTTCGCGATCAATGCTAAGATTTTCCTCACTACACATAAACATTACTTTTCCGCGCGTATATGGCGCAAGTTCATAGGTAATGAACTTTTTGTTTTGCCGTAATACAACGACAAAATCAATGTCTTTTGATGATTTTAATATAACTTTAGTCACAGAAGTAGGTAAGTCGTTTTCGTCAAAAATATGATAAACAGTATCGTTTTCACTTAAGATGAGCGTGTCATCATTAATATTCATTTTATTTATTAATAACGCTTTAAAAACACTCATTGTTTACTTCTTTCATTGACCGCACATATTTCTAATACAATTGGGCGTTTGTCTTCGCGTTCAATATTAATGTTGTGTTCTACTTGAATCCATTCATAACCTTCTTGGTCAATGCGCTTAATGACATCCATATCGCCTTCAATCGCTACTCGACCATTAATCATTACAATGGCGCGCGTTGGATTAATAAGTTCATATAGTCTTGCGTAGTGACTAATAACGAGAAATGTTTTATCTTTTTTCTCTTCATTTATTTGTTGCGAGACAATTCGAATTCCGTCAACATCAAGACCCGAATCAATTTCGTCTAACATTGCAAATTCAGGTTTTAATAATTTCATTTGCAAAATTTCATGACGCTTCTTCTCTCCGCCAGAAAAGCCTTCATTTAAATTACGCGAGGCAAGGTCGTGGGGCATTTGCATTTCTTTGCTTGCTTTATCAATCACGCGGAAAAGTTCAATTGGTTTAATTGGTTTTTCACGTTTTGTATTGATAGCGGCGCGTAAGAAATCACTAATCTGTACACCAGGAACCTCACTTGGGTTTTGCATTGCAAGAAAAAGCCCTGCTCTAGCTCTTTCGTCAACACTCATTGCTAAAACATCTTGACCTTTATATAAAATTTCACCTTTCGTAACTTTATAATTAGGGTGACCCATAATTACTTGTAGTAAGGTTGATTTGCCATGACCATTAGGACCAAGTAAGGCCACTACTTCGCCACGGTTAATTTTTAAGTTAACACCACGTAATATTTCAATATCATTTACGGATGCATGTAGATCTTTAATTTCGATTAATACCATCTTTACAAACTCTCTTTCCGTTGTATGCATATAAAAGATACCTTAAAACACCTAAAAAATAAACTGTTTTACTATCCTATTTTTATTTAAAAATAACATATCATTGTTTTATATGCTTATTTATTAATTTTTATTTCAGTAAAAAAGGATTTTATATTCCCTAACATCCTTAGTTTTATCATTTATTGCAATGTTTATGTTTCACCTCCGTTCATCATTATTTATTTCATTCAAGTAAACTATCCTAACAACAATTAGTATTACTTGAATTAGTTTTATTATACTATTATAATTATAGTGTTAGCAACGGCTAACTGGTAAGGAAATATGAAAACAACATTAATAATCCCAAATATTGGTTGTCCGAATTGTGCCATGGCAATTACTGAGCACTTTAAAGCATTAAACATCGAAGCAAAAGTAAATGTCAATCAGAAAAAAGTGACCTTTACATATAGTGATAAAGATTCTTTCACCATCATATTAAAAGAGTTAAAAGCGATTGGGTTCCCTGCTGCGCCAATTGATTACGATGAAAAAAGACGTCGGAAATATGAAAAAGTCCGTTTAATAGTTGCGACAATTTTAGTGTTACCACTTGCATACACAATGTTTGATAATTTTGGATTAAACATTGTCCCCGATATTATGCTAAACGGCTATTTCCAAATGGGTTTTGCTGCAATATTGCAATTTATTTTTGGATTTAGATTTTATAAAAATGCTTTTTATCAAATAAAAAATAAAAATTTAGGAATGGATGTTTTAATCGTTTTAGGTACTTCAGTAGCGTTCTTTTATAGTTTGTATTTAACTATTTTTACAGATAAAACTCAATTGTTTTTTGAAACGAGCGGTATGCTTATTTGGATGGTAACAATTGGTGATTATTTAGAACATCTCTCACAAGCAAAAACAACGGATACATTAAAATCATTAATGGCACTTGCGGTTGATGAAGTTAGGCTTATAAAAAACGGAGAGGAACAAATAGTTTCACTTAATGATGTGAATGTTGGCGATGTTATAAAAGTGCTTGCCGGCGAAAAAATCGCTTTAGATGGTGAAATTATTGATGGCGCTAGTTATATTGATGATTCAGTTATAACAGGCGAATCAATCCCTAAATATCTTAGTGTAGGTGATACCGCTGTAGGGTCTACCACTAATTTATCTAATACAATTTTGATTAAAGTAAGTGCTATCGGCAGTGATACTGTACTAGCTAAAATTATTAAAACGGTTGAAGAAACTTCGCTTATTAAGCCCAAATTCCAAAAAGCTGTGGATGTTATTGCTAAATATTTCGTTTTTATTATTTTAATGATTGCCCTTGTATCATTTCTTGTTTATCAATTTATTTTAGGGAAAGAACTCTCAATTTCTCTCGAGGTGACTACTGCGGTCTTGGTAGTTTCATGTCCTTGTGCTCTTGGGTTAGCAACACCAACTTCAATTGCAGTTGCAAGCGGATTAGCATTTAAAAATAAAATTCTATATAAAGGCGGTGAGTTTTTTGAACTCGCCAATAAAATTGATGCGATTGCTTTTGATAAAACAGGAACCCTTACTAAAGGTGATTTAATAGTCAGCGATTATCTTGGCGATATTAGATATTTAAGTTATACAAAAGGCTTAGAAATCCATTCCACTCATCCAATCGGAAAATCTATCAATAACTATCGAAAAGATATTATTCCTTTTGCAATTGAGGAATATGAAATAATTGATGGCAAAGGTATTAAAGGCACATATTTACAAGATCAAATTATAGTGGGTTCTGCTACTTTTATTGCTGAAGCTAATATTAGTAATCCTTTCTTAAATGAATTTGAAAAATTTACAGGTGAAGGTAAGGTCGTCATCTTTACTGCGATTAATAAAAAGGTCGTAAATATGATTATTTTGGAAGATGAAATAAAAGCTGAAAGTCAGACTTTAATTACAGCACTTAAAAAGATGAACATCAATGTCTACCTAATTACCGGCGATAATGAAAATACCGCTAAATACTTAGCAAATAAAGTTGGAATTGAGAATTATTATAGTGGTGTGTTACCGAATGAAAAAGCTCATATCATCAAAAAATTACAAGAAAAGCATAGTGTAGTTGCTTTTGTTGGTGACGGAATTAATGATGCACCTGCCCTAAAACAAGCGGATGTTAGTTTCTCTGTCAGTAATGCTTCTGATATCGCCACTGATACAGCAGATGTAACTCTCTTAGATAACGATTTAAAACTAGTGTTAATTGCTATTGATTTATCAAAGAAAACAACAGCCAATATTAAACAAAATATAATATGGGCATTTTTATATAACTTAGTAATGATTCCGCTTGCAATATTTAATATCGCTACACCACTAGTAGGTGGTTTCCTCCATGTTATTTCTAGTCTTCTCGTCGTTTTTAATGCACTGCGTCTCAATTTATATAAGCACAAAATAAAATAATATCTTCGTTCCTATTAATTTTGATTTATTAATTATCATTTTTGAAAATTCAAACTTTAGAAAATACACAAATATCTCTTTTGCTTTTTCATAATATTTGTATAAACCTTAAAATATCATGAAAAATTCAATATTTTCGTATTCTATTTTTATATAAAAATAAGTTATTGGTTAATTTATCGACTATTAACGCTTATTTTTGTTGAAAAGGTTGGAAGTTAAGTATAGAATATAAAAGCATATTATTAGGAGGTATAGCATTATATGAGAAAACCAAAACGCATTATTGCTGGTTTAGCGCTATCGGCACTACTTCTTACCGGATGTAGTAAAGATTTAGTCGCAGACAAAAAAGGCAATATTGTGACGGTGACAATCGATGGTAACCCAGTACAAATTAATGCAGGGGATATGTTTGAAGACTATTTAAAATCCTCTGATGGACTAAAGGATTATTACGACGCCGTCTATGAAGTTGTGGTTCGCGCTCTCTTTAATAAAGAAGAGCAAACTACAGAGCGAACCGAAATCTATAATATTGCTGCCCTTAGCGTTAACGATGTGAAAGAACAAGCAAAGAATAACGCCAAAGGTGGTGGCAAGTACGACGATGAACTTAAGAAAATTCTTAAGACTAAAAACGTCGAAACATTAAAAGAATTAGAAGAGAAACTCGCATACGATGAAATGCAAGTCCGCCTCAAAAAACAATTCTTTGATGGAGGCGAAGGCGCCTGGATCACAAACGCAATGGAAGAATTAATCGTTGGTGAACGAAATCAAGCAGGAGATTTAATTCTTGATGAAAACAACAATCCTGTTTACGAAGGATACTTAAACAACAAACTTCCATATCACGTTCGTCACTTACTCGTTAAAGTCGGTGCCGCAAACAACGACTTTGTTACCGGTAAGATTTCCAAAGACGATGCGAACAAATTAAGTTCTGTTATCGTAGCCTTAGCAAATCATCAAGACACCTTCGGACTTTTAGCAAACCGCTATAGTGAAGACGAAGATAGTGCCCGTCAATTTGGTGACTTAGGCATTATGAACTTCACCACAAACTTTGTGAATGAGTTCAAATTAGGAGTTTATGCTTATGACGCTCTTTACAACGCTGACGGAGTTATGACTCCAGAAGCAAAAGCGGCTAAACTTAAAATTCCTGGCACCGCCAAAACTAAATTAGACGCACTCGGACTTGACGAAATTCCTTACGGCGCTGCGCTTAAACTCGCCGCTGTTCGTGAAATCGAAAAGAGCGATGCTGGTAAAGAAGTAAATGACGGTGATGCCGCCTTCTTCCCACGTAACATTATCTTTAATAAATACTTTAATAAACATAACATTGGAGTCATTACTCCAAATGAAGTTAATGTCCTTGACGAAGTCGGTGTAGAAAAAGCTGAATTTGCTGCCCTTCCTGGATTTAAAGCTCTTCCAGAACTCGGTGGTAAAAAAGTTTTAACCGACGAAAAAGGTAATGTTATCTTAGTCGTGCGCGCTGGTTCAGCCGGAAGTTATGAAGGAATCCACTTCATCGTTGTCGAACGCAGTGCTCTTTATGACACCGTAAACGGCGTTACTTTAAAAGACTACTACACAATCGAAACCCCAGGAACCGCTGCTTTCCCAAAAGACGATGCTGGTAACGATATTGATGCCTTTGTCAACTTCTTAGCACTTGACGCCCGTGGCACAAAAGAAAGAATCGACAAGATTCGTAATGAAGTTAAAGCATTTGACCCAACAATCAACGATCGCATTTTCCAAAAGTTAGTGACATATCTTGATGTGAAGTTCCATGATGCTGAACTCAAAGCAGCGCTTGATAAATATCTAGCGAACCAATACGCTCGTTCCCAATTCCAACTCGACCAAGATCTTGATAAATTATGGAGCGAATGGATTGAATATTTAGATCAACAGGAAGTCGCACGTACCGACCGCCTTGTTCCTGAAACATATATTGATGATTTCAAGGCTGGTAATGACTACAATTACGGAGGTTAATAGAGTGAAACGTAAATATTTATTAGGCTTAGCCGTCGCTGCACTTCTCTTAACTGGTTGTGACAAAATTACCGCCGAACCAGTTGATTTAGATAAAACTGTGCTTGTCGACGAATTAAGCGAAGTTGTTAACAACACATTAGAAAATGTCTATAAGAAATATCATGACTTCGCGAACTTTAAACAATTCGTATTAGACGAAGTGTTACTTACGATTGCCGAACATGAATTTGGTCCATACGACAAATTAGCCGCAGACGACCCATTCAAACTCGCAGTCGATACACGCGCGAAACATTATTTCTATGATGAACTATTAAGCGGTTCATACACATATCGCTCAATCTTTGACGAAAAGAAATACGTCGTTGAAAGAGTATACGGAACGGAAAATAGCTACCTAGTGGACGCTAACGGCAACGAAGTCGCCATTGGTGCGATTGATACCTTACCATTCTACAAAGAAGGCTTATTCCTTCCAATCGTCAACAAAGATAACTTTGACGATCCAGCCTTTAAACTTGTCCATATCGATTACTATAAGCATTACATGCAAGATCGCTATGTTGATAAGATTTATCGCGAAAAATTAACAGAAAAATTCGTTAAGGAAGAACAAACTTCCACCCTCGGCCGTAACTATGCCCGGAAGGTTGAATATGTCGCTATTAAAAATAATAGTAACCACCCAACCGCCGCTAGTGCACTCGTTAATGCCTTTATTGATAATAATATCTTAGGCGCCGAGCCTGCTGACTTCAATATCCTTGCTAATGCTTGGAGAGGTTATGAACCAGACTTTATTGGTAATGAAGCTGCACTTCTAGCCGCAACTGGACTTAAAACCGCTGAAGTTAACAAAACCTTAATTGGTGACATTGAAAGTGATTTCGCCAAAATTAAAGCTAACCCTGACTTAACTGACAAAGCGATTGAAGATCGTTTCACTGGCAGTGGTAAATATCCAAAAGAAGTTGGGAAACAAATTGAAATTAATGAAGTGCGTAAACAATCATTCGTCACGAAAGACTGGGGTATTAAAGATGGTGGCTTTAGTAGTCTACCAGAAGCTATCCGCTCCCGCTTATTCAACATTGGTGTCGCTAATAGTGTTGACTTCTTAAAAGACGACGCTGGTGTCCTTGCTGATGCTGGTAAATGGGAAGGCGACGCCGAAAACAAGAAAGTTGCGTCAACCTTCGTTCGTAATATTCATGACGATTATTACCTAGTCCCCAAAACTTATGAAAAAGGTAACAATCGTAACTTCCTCTTCTTCGAAAACGATACATTCTACATCGTTAAAATCGTTGAAGCCGTTAACACCGCTAAACTTGCCGCTAAAGATGATGACTTAAATTCATATGAGCATTTCAAAACTGAAGCAGAAATTGCGGAAATTGTTGCCCATGTTACTGAAGCTTTAGCGAAACTCGATGCGACTAAAACTAATGCGCTTAACTTCTACATGAAAGACTTAAAGATTGTCTTCCATGACGAAGATGTCTATGATTTCTTCAAAGAAAAATTCCCTGATATCTTCGATGATGAAAAAAAGAAGAAATAAGCATACCTTCTATTTATTAAATAACGACCGCAGGTTAACCCCTGCGGTTTTTATTTACAGATATTTGTTATAATTAATATATAGATAAAGGAGGAACACTAATGAGTAAAGATTGTGTTTTTTGTAAGATAATTCGCCGAGAAATCCCAGGTGCCATCGTCTATGAAGATAATGATGTCCTTGCTTTTCTTGATATTTCCCCAACCGCTCCGGGTCACACTTTAGTTATTCCTAAAGAACACCACGAAACATTTTTAGGCACTCCGCGTAAATTAATGTACAACGTCATGGATGTCGCGCAACGTATCGGCCAAGTGCAAATTAAAACACTTAAAGCGCAAGGCGTTAATATTTTAATTAATAATTATCCGCCCGCTGGTCAAAGCGTCCCGCACTTTCATGTCCATGTAATCCCGCGTTATGGTAAAAAAGACGGATTAAAAATCGCCATGGTTGAACACCTTGATGGCGATTTAAACTTCCCAGCAGTCGTGGAAAAAATTAAGTCTGGTTTATAATTATTTTTTCGGTTTATAAAAACTCGTTGAATCAAGCGCCCACAACCGATCAGTGAATTCACCGCTGTTTGTTGTGTTGAGCGCTTTTTCAATTAATTTCATTTTGGCATCTAAGTCATCAATCATACTCACGAGTTGTGCTTCTTTTGTCATTGGAGTTACAGGTGAACCGTATTCAAGCTTACCGTGATGCGATAAGATGATATGTGATAAAAGAATTGGCATTTCACTTTTAATTTCAAGTTCTTCTGCAACTTTTAAAAGTTCAGCGTTCATTAGTGAAATATGGCCAACAAGTCTACCAGCAACTGTATAACTAGTTAACACTGGTCCACTTAATTCAATTGTTTTACCTAAGTCATGCAGTAAAATGCCCGCAATAACTAAATCGCGATTAATATGCCAATCACCTTCATACAACTCTAAATAATAATCAATGATACGATCTGCAAGATTAGCGATGGTAATTGTGTGTTCAAGCAAACCGTGTGTATATTCATGATGTAATCTGCTCGCGGCAGGATAAGTTATAAAAGCTTCATAACGATCACTGATTAGTCGTTCCACGAGCCGCTGAATATCCGTGTCCGCAAATGAAGAGAGTAAACGATCAAGTTCCGCAGTTAAAGTTTCAAGTTTAACCGGGCTTGCCATTGTAAATTCATCAAGTCTAACCTCTTTAGGATTTAGGACTTCACCCGTCATGACTTTCAGTTGTAAATTCGAACGGTATTCAATAACATCAGCGACAACCCGCACAAAGTTACCTTGTTTAAATACTTCTACATCATTTTCATTTGCGTCCCATACCCGCGCTTCAATTTGGCCTGTATTATCTTGCAAACTGACCGTTAGATACATTTGACCGTTATTTGATACACCTTTAGTTACATTCGTCACTAAATAATTTTCAATAACACGAATGCCATCATTTAAATCTTTAATTTTCATAACTATAATCCTCCAACAATTTACGAATTAAGGAAGCGGGATAACCCGCGATAACTAATTTATTATACAACACTTTAGTGTCACCTTTTGCCTTCTTTTCTAGTTTCACTAGTGCTTTCTTAATATTTTCTGTTTCATCGATATAATCTTCTACATTAAATTTCGCTAAAACTTCATCAATATTATCACTTTCAAAGCCGAGACTATATAATTTAGTTTTAAGTTTTTGATAAGCACGGCGCAGTGATTCATTACGATACGATTTTAGTAATTTAGGTATAAGTATTTCAAGTTCACGTCGCTCGTCACGTGGCGATTGCGCAAGAGCATCCTTAATAACATAGGGGTGAATACCACGCCTTAATAAATCTTGCTCAATAGCACGAGTAGAGCACTTTTTAACATTAATTAAATACTGTATTTTATCAAGTGCATACCGTAAGTCATTAATTAAATTAAGACGCTTAAGTTTATCGACTATTAAATCAATAACTTCCTCATTTACACACCTTTTGCGGAGTTTTTCACGTATTTCATGACTTGTGTAAGGTCTTCTCGCTAATAAGTTACTAGCGTAACTAAAATGCTTAGTCTGTGCTTCATATTCTTTAATTTTCGCTAAGTCTTTTAGTGATAACTCTTTGCCATTATAAAGAAAAAACTCCGCAATTGTTTCTGCACTTACTAATAGTTCTTCACCATTATCAAAAGTGATATTGTATTGCTCTTTCTTCAATGTGATATTTATAATTTTAACCATTACCAACTATTACGAAGGGCTCTTAAATAGACGTGCTCGCATCTTTCTACGAAACGGTCATTACTGTAATAATCAACTATATTGTTTGCTTCATCTAATATATTGCGAATTTCTTTTGTGGATAAACTGCGAATTTTCTTCACCATCTCACAAAAGTCTTCTTCACTACGGAAAAAGAAACCTGATTCACCGTCTCTAATCACCCCGACAAGCCCTTCATCAAAACGACAAAGTAAAAGGCGTTCTGCAGCCATCGCTTCCATAAAGGTTAAGCCTTGGGTTTCACTAATTGAGGCACTAACAAACACTTCCCCTAAATGATAATACTTGCCAATATCCGCAGGTAAGACTTTGCCGACAAAATGGACAAACGGAGCAATTTGTAATTTTTCTGCAAGTTCTTCTAATTCAGGAATTGCCGGTCCTCCGCCAACGATGATGAGTCTAGTATTATGATTTAGATTCTTTTTAACATAAAGTGCATAACCCCTAATTACGACATCAATACTTTTTTCTTTTGCAACACGTCCAACATACACTAAGTTAAAAGTGCCGTCTAACCCGTGTTCCTTTTTATATTCATCAAGGAAAGGTTTATCTTCAGGATTATACATAAATTTTGAAAAATCGACACCCGACGGAATAACATTTATATAACGCTGAACCCCATATTCGCGAAGTGACACCTTTGTTTTATCACTTGGTACAATAAATTCATCAGCAATTTCTGCTTGCCATCGTGAAAAGCGACGGATAATAGCTTTAGCAAATGTTTCCATCCGTCCTTTTGTCGCGTAATAAGTATAATCTTCATACATTGTGTGATATGTATACACATAAGGAATCTTTTGTTGACGAGCAAAACTTTTTCCAAATATACCCATCCCCGCTTCATTTTGAACATGAACGATATCGATTTTAAGCTTTTTTAAAATCTTATGTGCTTTACGGTTTGGTCCCGCAAAGTTGTAACCATAGAGTTTTTTCATTTCAATTCCGGGAATCCGCAAAACATTATCGATAAATGTTACTTCTTTGGAAAAAGGATTAGAAGTAACAACAACACAGTAATGACCGCGATCGTTAAGTGCTTTAAAAAGATTATAACTAGAAACGGCGACCCCATTAGTGTCAGGGACAAATGTATCAGTAAACATTGCAATTCGCATTATTCTTGATCCTCTTTATGATTGCGCCATCTTCGTTTTTTCTTAGGTGATAAACGACGCTGAATTTCTTTAATTGATAATTGACTTGTGGCATACATCGTCACACTAGTTTCACGACGTTCAGCAAAGGTGTAACTCTTAACTTCTTCAAATGTTTTAACGTGACCCGTTTCATCAACAATTTCTTCCATACTCGAACGATAGAAGGCCGTCACAAATCCGCCAACGATTAAGTTAACATAAAATGTTGCCACCCGCCAGATAAGCTGAACTGCTTTCGTAAAGGCGGCATCTCCACCAAAAACAGGGGAGAAGATGATTTCGTAAAAATATTCGGCAAACCCAGCAGCGCCAGGAATTGGAATAAAGCCTGTAATCATTCCTAAGAAACCAGTCTTAGAAATTGTTTCCCAAAAGGAAAGACCGCCATACAATGCTGGATTTAACATTAAAGCCACAAAATATGTAACTGAATAGTTAACAATAAATTTTAAGAAAAAGAGAACCATAATAAGAATTGAAGCTGGCACGTTTGAACTTAAGCGCCGTAACTCAATTCTGAAGTTCTCAGTTGAAGTATAAAGTTTATTTTTACGATATTCAGGTCTTTTAACAATTTTAATTTTCGCTAAAAGATCGACTACAACATTAATAACAAAGTGATGAACACGTCTCGAGTACGCTAGTAAAAATAGCCCAACTATCGTAACTAAGTTAGCTAAAAACCCAAATGAAGCAAAAACCCACACTGGAATATTAAGTTTAAAAATACTAACCGAACCAAGTCGCGCAAATTCTCCAAGGTTTAAAAGAATAAGTAATCCACCAAAAACAACAAGCACAATTTGATACAAAATAAAGTGCATCACCATAATGGAAGCTCCAATTGATACTGGCACTCCTTGTTGCGCAAAAGTTTTTACCTGCGCAAATTGACCACCTGTAGCACTCGGAGTAATATCATTATAAAATTGACCAATAAAAGCATTCGCGACACCGCGATGTATTTTATAAGTCGGGGTATAAAGCCTAGCAAAAATAAATAAGATAATGCCTTCAATAAAAAACTTTAGAGCAATTAAAACAATAATTATTATAATCATGCGGTAATCAGCTTCCGTGCCACGGAACACATTTATTACCGCTGGGAGTTCATTCCATAATGAGTAAGTAGTGTACCCAAAAGTAATTAATAAAATTACGATGATATTAATAAGATAGCGACGATCACGCTTCGTTTGCTTTTGTACTTTTAAATCCTGGGTTGTGCTAACTTTCTCTTCGCTCATAGGTAAATTATAGCATGAAAGGACTTAAGTCCTTAGTTAAGACAACTTGAAAGGTATATTCATACATGTTTCTATTTCTTTTTTCGTAAAAACTTGAAAATACCACGAATCGGTTTGCCATTTACTAATAGTAAAATAGCGTCTCGTTGATTAGTGCTTACTTCTCCAGAACTTAAGGCTGAAAGACTTCTAAACGGTAATTCTTTAATCGTTTCAACAGCCATCTCTTGGAGTACTACATCATCACCCGCTAGTTTGCGTGAAGTCTTGGCCATAATCTTATAAATTGTTCGTCCCCACCAGTAATCAGTCGTATCACTAATGTTATTAGCAAGTGTGAAGGGACGCTTCCTGTTAGCGAAAAATAATGGTAAAGATTCACCACCAAATAATGTTGTAAAATCTTTAATTGATGGATTAAAATCGGCGCGACGATAATACATTTCATTTTCTTTTTGATAATTTTTTAAATAGCTTAAATCATTAGCGTCATCCACTAAGATTTGGAAGATCTCATCAGTGGTTTGTACATTTATTCCGACATAAACATTGTAATTTACATTTTCAAGCACCCACTCTTGCTTTACTGGACAATAAGCTTTTAATGACTCAGTAGGTAAGAATATATTGATCTTTTGTTTTTCACCTGGATCAAGATACACCTTCTTAAAAGCGCGTAATTCTTTACGAGGACCGTAGAGCAAACTACGGCTCTTTCCTGTGTAAATACCAATAACTTCTGCGCCGCGGATATGACCGATATTCGTCACTTCCATCGTGATGTTATAACCGTCTTTTACTTCTTCAATTTCATGATGGCTAGTGTTAAATTGCGTATAACTTAACCCGTGCCCAAACGGGAAAAGTACCTGTTCTCTAAAAGTATCGTAATAACGATAGCCAACATAAAGTGATTCACGATATAAAACATTTTGATCACTAGTGAGAAACTCTCCACCAGGTAATCCTTTATCTAAACTTAACGGATAAGTTTCACTTAACTTACCAGAGGGGTTAGTAACACCAAACAGTAAATTATATGTCGCTGGTCCCGTCATACTACCCGCTAAGTGGGTAAGTAAGATACTTTTTACATCATTGATCCACGGCATTGTAACTGGCGAACCAGTTGATAAGACAATGACAATATTTTCATTAACTTTTGCAACTTCTTTTATTAATTCATTATGGCTCGGTGGCATGTCTAATGTTTTACGGTCATAGCCTTCCACTTCATAACTTTCAGGCAAACCAACACATAAAACAACAACATCACTATTTTTCGCAACCTTAACTGCTTCGGCGATTTTCTTTTTATTTGGTTTTACTTCATGCTCTGCATAACCATCAGCGTACACAAAATTAACATCATTTTGTATAAAAGCATCATGAACACTTACTAAAGTATGCGGATTTATTTGACTTGAACCACTGCCTTGATAACGCGGCTTAATTGCAAAATTCCCAATTAATCCTACTTTTGCCGTTTTATTAATTGGTAACAAATTATCTTCATTTCGCAGCAAAACAGCACTCTTTTCGGCAATTTCTTGCGCTACTTCAAGGTTTTTCTTATAATCGCATTTGACTTTTGGTTTAGGATTATCACGCTTATACATCATAAATTTTAAAAGCGGGGTAATCATTTCATCAATTGTTTCTAATTTAATTTCGCCGTCTTTAACCGCCTTTTCTAGTTCAGCGGTATTTTGATAACCGCCAGGCATTTCTAAGTTAAGACCAGCATTAATACTATCAACATGATCCACTACTGCACCCCAGTCACTAACGACAAGACCTTTAAAGTTTGCTTCGTTGCGTAACTTTTCTGTGAGTAATTTATAATGGCGACTCGCATGTCGACCATTGATTTGGTTATATGAACACATAACTGAAAAAGGTTCAGTGTTTTTAATAACATTGTGGAACGGTCTTAAATATATTTCATTTAATGCTCTTTTATCAACAATGGCGTTAGTCGTATAGCGTTCTTTTTCTTGATTATTAACAGCATAATGTTTTAGTGTAGCCCCAACTCCCTTACTTTGTAGCCCACGAACTAGACCGCTAGCCATTTCGCTAGTTAAATATGGGTCTTCACTAAAATATTCAAAGTTTCGTCCACAGAGCGGACTTCTTTTAATGTTAATACCAGGACCAAGCAAAAGGTCAACACCTTGATCAATACATTCAGTAGCAAGTGTCTTCCCCATTTTCTCTAATAGTTCAGGATCAAAAGAACTAGCGAGTGCACTCGTTGTTGGAAAAGCCGTTGCAGGAATTACTTCCATGAGCATTCCAGAATCAACATTAACTGTTGGTTTTCGTACACCAAAAGGTCCGTCATTCATTACAATTATTGGTAAATCAGTGCCCAGAACTTTTTCACTTTCCCAAAAATTAGCGCCCGTTAAAAGTTTTAATTTTGTCGTAAGTGATAAGGTGTGTAACAAGGTTTTTAATTCTTCATTAACCATAATTAGTCCCCCTTTACAAAGCGTCTAATAACTTCAAGTGTTTTTGGATCATTTTCCACTGCGCGTGAAAAATCAAAATCAACAATCTTTTGTTTTAATGTCTCGTCTTTATTTTTTTGCTTACTATATGTAAGAAAATATCCCATCACCTCACCAAGTGCTTTTTCGCCATCAGTCGTTAAGTACGCAGAGTGATTTTTATCGCTTTCAAAGTGGAATTTGATGTTTTTATGTTTATCTTCTTGTAACACTAAGTTACCGATAAAGAGATTAAAATCAACAACGGAATCTTTTTCACCATGCACAATTAAATGCGGGATTTGTGTATTTTTAATACTGTTCCGTGTCGCGGCAAACGCAAACTTGCCATATCTAAAAGCATTAAATAACTTAAAGAGTGGCACAAAGATAAATGGAGCTTTTGCTGAATGCTTGATGTATAACCCAAAATCTGTGACACCATTAAGGTTAACAACTTTAATAATATTTTTGTCTTTATTAAATGGATAAAGATTTGCCGCAACAAACCCACCCCACGAGTGACCAATTAAGACAAGTTTTTTACCTTTATATTGCGGCATTGTTTGTAAGTGCGCTAAAAAAGCATGAGCGTCAACAAGCGGTTGATACACACTAACAATGCTTTTACCTTCGCTAAAATCACAACCAGTGTAATCAAATGTTAAAAGTGGCATTTCTAATGTGGTCACTAAATCATTAATCAGTGTTGTATAAGCTTCATGCCCTGCCCCAATCCCGTGAAAAAATACAAGATAAGTATCGTCTTTAAATCCGTCCCGTGTATACATTCTGGCCATTAAGTTATCGCCTTTGAAGTTTTTAAAATTAAATGTTTCCGCTTTAAGTCCCTGATAATCTTCATAAGTGTAATAAGTAAATAGCGGGTTTTTATCACATCTCATTTTAGAACGAACACTAGTGAAAATATAAATTAATAGTGAATAAAGAAAAAGAACTAAAAAATAAGCTCCAATAACGATTAAAATGATTTGCCATGCTTCCATAATAAATCCCTCTACTTGTCTTATTATATATTATTGCGAAAAAATTATGTGAAAAACAGTGTTTTTTTAATATCCATTAAAAAATTTAAGCTTCTTGTTTACCTAAATAATTCACTAATACAGCATCTAAAATGACAACGATAACGATTAAAATAAGTGACCACGCAAATACAATATCCATTGATAAAGTTGCCCGTCCATAAGAGAGTTCGTAACCAATCGTATTAGGCGCTTCAGCGATAAATTCGCTCATAACTTTTACTTTAAGTCCTAGCCCTAAGGCTTGTAATAAAGTCGAAATAACTTGTTTGCTTACAATCGGAATGTATATTTTAAAAATCATTAATAAATTAAGTTTTGAAGTAATTTTTAATTCATCAATCAAATCTTTATTAATGCTAATAAAAGCCCCATATAATCCATCATAAACAAGTGGTAAAAGCACAATATATGTTAGTAAAAACGGAATAAAGCTTTGTTTAAAATTAACTAAAAACACAATTAAAAGCGCTGGAACAGGGATAATTTTAAATAGTGCTAAAAAGGGTGTAATATAACTTTTAAAAGTTGGAAATTTTAACGATATTAAACTGAAAATTAATGCCGTTAAAAATGATAAAACTAAAACGAGAATTAATCCCCCAATAGTGTTTAGTAAAATAAAATATGTAGACCCTCTTTGGAATAAAGAAAAAAACACTTTTAAAGTACTAATAATTCCGGGGAATATAATATCATTTTGGTGCAGCGCACTAATAATAATCCATAGTAAAATGATTGTCAAAAAGCCTAATGAGCTAGCAATAATTTGCGCTGTTGGTTTTTTCTTAGGAACGGAAGAAGCTTTCATCAAGACTCGTCGCTCCTATTAAGTTAGTGTCAACACTAATTAAATAATCAAAAAAGAGAGTAAGATCTGCTTTTGCTTCAAGCGCACTTTTGTATTCAATATCTAAACGGGGAATAGCATCAATTAAAACATCTCGACCGAGTCCCTTAAAGTAGTCATCACTGTCAATAATACTATCAACATAACTTTCTGGATCAGTGTTAAGTTGTTCAACATTGTTTTTAAGTTTAACTAAAAATTTATTTACATCTTTTGCTTTAGTAGCGGGATTACTAAATAATCCAAACTGCGCTATTTTAGGTAATTTAGCAACGTTTTGCAGGGAAAATGTATATGTTTCATCATTTATATTACTTCTAATCTTACTTAAAACTGGTTCACTAATTAAAACATAATCATATTGTTTTTGGATAAATGGTCCGCCGACATCACTAACTGCTTTAACATAATTTACATTAATATTACTAACATCACTTGTCGCTAATTTAAACATAATGCCTGGTGTTGAATGTTCAGCAAAAGCTAAACCACTTTTCCCGCTTAAGTCATCAATAGTATTAATTAGTGTCCGACTTAAAATATGTAAGTTACCCCAGCCGAGCATTGCGGCGAGTTGATAGTTCGATTTACCAGCGTTGAATAACTTTGCGCCAATAATAATCGGTGCAGCGATTAAATCTTTCTCACCTTTAGTAAACGCTGCCGGAATTAAGTCGGGTCCAACTGTCACTTCTTTTTCTAATTCACTTGTTACACCTGCAACTGTTAATAACGGGCTGCCAGCAGGCACTAATAAAGATAATTTAACAGTCTGTTTTTGACAACCTAAAAGTAAGCTAGTTAATAACAAAGTCGCAATTTTCTTTTTCATTTAATACACATCCTTTTTACTATATGTTGTATGTAATAGTTTATGCGCTAAATGTGAGCCAGGATGGCCTAAAAATTCTTCATATAATTTTAAGACATGTGGATTTTCATGTGAACGGCGGATTTTTCCACTTTGGTCGATGCGGTAGAGTGCTTTAGCGCGCTCTTTCAATACATCAATCTTTTCAAAGTCTTTAGCTTTAGTAATCGGTTGACCTCCACCAAAGATACAGCCGCCATGGCACCCCATAAATTCGATAAAGGCATATTGCTTTTTACCACTTTTTACTAGTTCAAGCACTTCTTTAAAATGTTTAGCGCCGTGCACAACCGCAAAGTTAAGTTCTTTACCATCAATTGTTAAGGTTGCTTCTTTAATACTTTCAAAGCCGCGTACTTCACGAATATCGATTAAATAAGCATCTTCTTTTTCAAGTAATGCTTTAACAGTACGTAATGCTGCTTCCATAACGCCACCTGTTACGCCAAAAATAACACCAGCGCCAGTGTAAGAGGCAAGCGGGCTTGTTAATTGTTTATTTGTTAACATATCAAAATCAATGACATGGCGTTTAATAAAACGCGCTAATTCACGAGTTGTGAGTACTAAATCAATATCACGAACACCATCAACTTCCATTTCTGGACGACTTGCTTCGTATTTTTTAGCAATACACGGCATGATTGACACGACTTTAATCTTTTCGCGTTCTATCCCTAATTTTTGCGCATAATAATTTTTAATAATCGCTCCGCTCATGCCTTGTGGTGATTTACATGAAGAAACATGTCCTAAGTATTCAGGAGCATAGCGTTCAATATAACGAATCCAGCCTGGTGAACAGCTTGTAAAAAGTGGTAACTTCACATCTTTATCACCGTCAAGGAATGCTTTTAAACGCCCAATTAATTCAGTGCCTTCTTCCATAATTGTTAAGTCAGCGGCAAAGTTAACATCCACTACATCATGGAACCCAAGTTTTTCTAATGCGTGGTAAATTTTACCTTCGACATTAGTACCCATTGGGTAACCAAATTCTTCACCTAATGTTGCTCTAACACTTGGAGCAATTTGCGCAACAACATAAGCGCCTTCTTCATCAAGTAAGTCAAAAGCGCGATCAACATCATCTTTTTCGCGTAATGCTCCTGTTGGACAACTTTGAATACATTTACCACAATATATACAACCAGCCTCACCAATATTCACACCACCAGCAGGACCAACACTTGTCATAAATCCGCGGTTATTAAAACCAAGGATACCTAATCCAGTGTAATGATTACAGGCATCAATACAGCGCCCACATAAAATACATTTACTACTATCAAGCACCATTGATTCGCTTTTATTAACAATCCATTCACGTTTTTTAATTTCTTTATTAATGTTGTAATGATTATCAATATTAAAGCGCCGTAATAATTCAAGTAATTCACAGTTGTGTTCCCGTGAACATGCCCAACAATCAAATTGGTGGTTACCAGCAATTAGTTCTAAGTTAATTTTAATTTGTTTAATAACCCGTGGTGAAGTTGTTAAGATATTTAGTCCTTCATATACTTTATAAGTACATGAGTTAACAAGCCGATTACGACCAACGTCTTCGACAACACAAATCCGGCATGATGAAGTTTCACTGATACCTTTAAGGAAACAAAGGCGCGGAATATTAATGTCCGCATCAGTAGCCGCTTGTAAAACAGTGATATTACTATCAACTTCTAATTTTTTATTATCAATTGTAATATTTACTTTTTTAATCATAATCATTACCTCTATACATGAATGATGGCGTGTACTGGACAATTTTGAATACACGCACCACATTTAATACATTTTGTTGTGTCAATCCGGTGTAACTTCCGTAATTCGCCAGTGATACAGTTAACTGGACAATTGCGCAC
The DNA here is from genome assembly GCA_002306335.1 of Caryophanales bacterium UBA1361. Lineage (GTDB taxonomy): Bacteria > Bacillota_I > Bacilli_A > RFN20 > CAG-826 > UBA1361. Next base: position 26,427 of record DBRT01000030.1, on the reverse strand, counting down.
ACACTTCGTACAACCGATACATTTATCGGTAATATAAAGTGTCGTTAATGATTTACATACACCAGCGCGACATTTTTTATCAACGACGTGTTCAACATATTCATCATAAAACTTATTAAACGTACTAAGAATCGGATTTGGCGCGGTTTGACCTAAACCACAAAGCGAAGTATCTTTAACGTCGTAACAAAGTTGTTTTAATTCTTCAAGTGTTTCGAGTGTACCTTTACCTTCAGTAATTTTTTCTAAAAGTTCATAAAGACGTCTTGTGCCTTCGCGACACGGTGTACACTTACCACAACTTTCATCAACAATAAAGTCAAGATAAAACTTAGCGACGTCAACCATACAGTTATCTTCGTCCATGACGATAATACCGCCGGAACCCATCATTGAACCTTTTTGGATTAATGTATCGTAATCAATTGGTGTATCTAAATCTTCTTCAGTTAAACAGCCACCACTTGGTCCGCCAGTTTGGACAGCCTTAAATTTCTTGCCATTAGGAATTCCGCCACCGATATCATAAATAACTTCGCGTAATGTTGTGCCCATCGGTACTTCAATGAGCCCAGTAATATTAATTTTACCGCCTAAGGCAAACACTTTTGTACCTTTAGAACGCTCAGTGCCAATCTTTTGGAACCACTCTGGACCATTTAAAATAATTTGCGGAATATTAGCGTAAGTTTCCACATTATTAATAATTGTAGGTTTTCCCCATAACCCGTGTTCAGCAGGGAATGGCGGTTTATTGCGCGGCATCCCGCGTCTACCTTCAATAGATGAAATAAGGGCCGTTTCTTCACCACAGACAAAAGCACCAGCGCCAAGTCTAATTTCTAAATCAAAATCAAAACCGCTATTCATGATATTTTTGCCTAATAAACCGTATTTATAAGCTTGATTAATCGCATTTTGTAGCCGTTTAACCGCTAAAGGATATTCAGCGCGAATATAAACAAATCCTTGATTTGCCCCAATAGCGTAACCATTAATAATCATTGCTTCAATCACAGCGTGACTATCACCTTCTAAAATTGAGCGATCCATAAAGGCACCTGGGTCACCTTCGTCAGCGTTACAAATAACATAACTTTGTCCACCACGGAACCGTTCCGCAAGTTGCCATTTTAACCCCGTGGGGAACCCGCCCCCACCGCGCCCTCTTAAGCCTGAATCAGTAATTAATTGGATAATTTCTTTAGGCTCCATCCGTAAAGCTTTTTCAAGGGCAAAATAGCCATCACGCCCAATGTATTCATCAATTTCATCAGGATCAATTACCCCACAGTTACGGAGCGCTAAACGTTTTTGGGCACTATGGAATTTCATTTCATGTAAATTTTTATACACCATTTTTTGCAATTTTTCATCAAATTCATGATGACAAATTCGATCAACAATTAAACCTTTTTTAATATGGCTTTCCACTATTTCTTCAACATCAGTAATTTTTACTTTCGCGTAAAATGTTTGATCAGGATAAACGACAACAACTGGTCCTTTTTCACACATGCCAAAGCATCCTGTCATATAAACCTTTACAAAATCGCTTAAGTTTTCGCGGGTAAGGATTTCTTCAAATTTTTGTTTAATTAATTGACTCTTTGAGGAAACACATCCAGAACCACCACAAAGGACAATTTCATAATGTTTATGCATAATTAAGCCTCCTTATCCATCACGTCAACGTATTCATATACGACTTTACCTTGACCAATATGTTTATTTAATATTTCAGTAACCATCGCTTCATTTTTAATGTTGTAACGAACAGCACGATTTTTCTCTTTAACAACTAAAATCAATTTATCTTCAACGCGTGTATCATAAACTTTAATTGCTACTGCATCAAGTTTATCTTGATAAATAGCCGCTAAACAGAGATCAATTATTTTTTCAATATTTTGAATTACTGTTTTTTCATTATAACGGAACAATAACCGATATTTATGTTCTTCTTTCCGTAAATGAAAATCTGGTTGCATTCTTTTCTTAATTACTTCTAAATCACGCTTTGTTTTGATCATTTTTTTCTTCCTCTGCTTTAATTATTTTTCGTAAGTCTTCAAGAATTTTCTTACTTGTCCCACCGCCATAAATTTCATCATTAATTGAATAAACAGGGGCAAGCGCACATGCACCAATACAGCGCGTTGCTTCAAGCGTAAATAAACCGTCTTCACTAGTTTCGCCTGGTTTAAGTTTTAATTCACTTTGCACAGCGTCAAGTATAGCTTGCGCGCCTTTAACATAACACGCTGTCCCCATACAAACTGAAATAATGTATTTTCCTTTCGGGGTTAAAGAAAAACGTGAGTAAAATGTCACAACACCATTAATGTGGGCGACACTCACGCCTAATTTCTTACTAATATGCTTTTGAATTTCTAAGGGAATTGCTCCAAATATTTCTTGAGCATCATGTAATGTGGGCATCAGTGGCCCTGGACTCTTTTGATGCTTTTCAATACAAGCATCAAGTTCCGCAAGTTTTTCTTCAAATGTTTTTTGGCACATATTCGTCTCCTATCGGTATTTATTTCCAGATACAACTATGATTATAATATTAATATTATAAATTCAAAACAATATTATAAATGTTTTTTTAATGAGACATTGAAAAATCTTAGATATTCTTAAAAAGCGTACATGTCAATTACAACGCATTATCTTATTATTTTTCATTATCATCATCATTTTTTTCGGTTATAGCGGTAATTACTCTTCCTAAATCAAGTGCTTTTTTACTCGTTATAACTTTTTTTCCAGTTTTTGACTCAATTGCTTCGCGCGCCGCTTTGGCAACACTCCCACCCTCATTTGCTATCTCGATATTTTCTTCAAGTCCATCAGGATGCTTTACATTAATAATTTCTTTAGTGGCCGTTTCTGCAAGCATGTTTAACACAATTTCTGTTGTTGACATATTATCTCGTAAACTTTCTTTTGTTAAACCTTTTAGATTTTTATATTGCCTAGTTGTCATTCCACTCCAGGCTTTTGTAATTTCATTTCTTAATATTGCGTATTCTGAACCAGCTTTAACACCATGATCTTGCCACGCATCTGTTAACTCTTTACGTACCGATATTGCTTGTAATCTTTGATTAATCCATTCACGGGTGTAACCTTTTGCTAAATATGTGCGTAAAGCACGATCAATAGTTAGCTCTGGTTCCATTATTTCATCAACCCGCTCTTTTCCTACTTCCGCTAACCACATCTTGAAAGGCTCGGCTTTAGGCGATGGAACAGATTGTATGATGCGAAAAATTCCTCGTATATCAGCGATATCAGTGTTACGCATTTTCCCATCTGATGCTTTCAATTTCAAAGCGTGACAAAATGTCACGGTTTCACTTCCGTCTTCTTTTAATCGCTGTTTTAGCTTTCTCCAGTATGCTCCGGGGTCTTTGCTCTCTGTTAAGACGCCAATGATATCTACAACACTAAAATACTATTCTTCTTTTTCTTCATCCCAATGTGTTCTAATTTGTTTGCCTTCAAATAATTTAATTTCGTTTTTCAAAACTTAATTTCATATTATCTAATCCTACCCGGTTTAATTAATGATTAGATAATATTCTCCTCTTTCTCCGGGTATAACAATTACACTATTTACTTGTTAATTTTACCTACAGCCTTGTGGAGTTTTTTTACTATACTCTTATCTTTTTTCTTAACCTCTAATAGTTAATCTCCTTTTATTCTATTTCAATTCCAGCCTCAACTAATAAATTGTATATTTTTTTCTTAACTTTCATTGTTGGCTGATAATGTCCTGTTTCCCATCTCGTCACTGATGCGATAGAAACACCAAGAAGCGCCGCGAATTCTGTTTGTGTCAAAAACTTTCGTTCACGATACTCTCTTATCTTTTGGGCATAATTAATCATGATAAACTCCTATTTAAACTATTTACACATTATTTTATCACTTTTTTATCACTAACGCTATTGGAATTAATAAAAAATGCCCCGTTTAAGGAGCAATTTAAGTAACGTGGTGCAAACGACAGGAATTGAACCTGCATGGGTTTCCCCACTAGATCCTAAGTCTAGCGCGTCTGCCAGTTCCGCCACGTTTGCAAGTAATGGTGCCGACGATAGGACTCGAACCTACAACCTACTGATTACAAATCAGTTGCTCTGCCAATTGAGCCACGTCGGCGTTAAATAAATGGTGGACACTGAGGGGATCGAACCCCCGACCTCTTCCGTGTGAAGGAAACGCTCTCCCATCTGAGCTAAGTGTCCGGAAGGGACGACCTTGTAATATAATAGCAAAATCATTTATAAATAGCAATTAAAAAAGAGGGACAAGCCCTCTTAGTTTACAAGATTTGATTGTTTACCAAATTTCAACCATTTGCTCTTTTGCTAAATACATTTCGTCTTGTTCCGTTAAATTATAAAACTCTTGGAATTCAACGAGGTTTTTAAGTTGCATATTTGCACGTAAGTTTGATGGACTATGCACATCAACAGTTAAGAGTAATTGCATAAATTCTGGACTAGATTTTTGCCGCCAGACACGCGCCCAATTTTTAAAGAATTCTTCATAATTATGATCTTTTTCTTTTTTGCTTGCTTCTAAGGCACAGCGGATTCCGCCACTATCAGCGATGTTTTCGGAAACGGTTAAAGTACCATTACACGGCCCGTATCCTGATTCAACACCATCAAATAATGCAATCATTTTTTGTGCTTTTTCTTCAAATGTTTTAAGATCTTCATCTGTCCACCAGTTATTAAGTGAGCCGTATTCATCAAACTTTGCGCCATTATTATCAAAGGCGTGCGAGATTTCATGGGCAATAACTGCACCAATTCCGCCGTAATTAGCGCTACGACCTTGACTTAAACTATAATATGGTTCTTGTAAAATCGCAGCAGGGAAAACGATTTGATTGTTCATTGGTTGATAGTAAGCATTAACCATTGAAGCTGGCATTGCCCATAAATTACGATTTGGTTTTTTATTATATTTCTTAAAGTTTTCTTTTTGCACTAAACGGCTATATTTAAGTTTTTCTTTCACTAAATTTGACCCTTCAGCGTAACTGCCAACTTTGTATTTATCATAATATTTTGGTAATTCACGCGGATAACCAATATGTACTTTCATGGTGTTAAGTTTAAGAATTGCTTTTGCTTTTGTTTCAGCGTTAAGCCATGTGTTTTTATTAATCCGGTCTTTATAAACACCAATAATAGTATTAACCATATCTTCAACATCTTTTTTAGCTTCTGGCCCAAAGTAAGTTAAGCCGTAATAGAGCCCAACAGCTTGTGAAAGACGGTCATAAGCTTGATAAAACGCTGCTTTTTCTTGTGATTGTGCTTCCGCAATACCTTGTAAAGCGCGGCCAAAAGCACCACCAGCAACCCGTAATTCTTCCGTTAATTCAGCGCTGAATGTAAGGATGTTAGAGACAACCATCCACGCTTTAATTAGTTCAAAATTAGCGTCATTAACAATTTCTTCAAACTTATCAATAAAGTCTAAATTCATTGCTACTACTTTATCAACATCTTGCCCGACTAATGCTTCCGCAACTTTGAGTAAATTAAATGTTTTTGTTTTACTGGCAAATTCATCTTTTAATAATGGGTTATACATTTTAATCATGTCGGCTCTTTCAACACTCGACATCGTCACTGGCACTAGCATCGCGTCAAACGCTAACGCTTTATTTAATAAGTCTTGTGCCGCTTCTTCTTCTAAACCATATAAACTTAGCACTTGCATTGTCGTCATTGTAAATAACCCAATAAGTTGTTGTTTCGTTTCTTCGTTTTCATAATATGAAGTATCTGGTAAGAATAAATTCGCAGCGGTAAAATATAGCACCTCGTTATTTGAATCTTTAAAATCTTGGAACACCATAAAGCTAAATGGTAAATCCACTCCATCTAACACAAAATCTTTCATATTTTTTTCTAAGTCTTTAAGTGACTTTAAATTTAAGATTTTCTTAATTACTGGTTTAAGTGGTTCAGCACCGAGCTTTTCTCTTGTAGCAAAATCATTCGTCATTTTGTAAAGCTTAACGAATTCTTGCAGATGATTATTTAATCCTGTTTGGTCTTTATCCCATTTTTTCGCTAAATCCATTAATAACTTTTCAATATCTAAATGTAGTTCTAAAAATGCTGACATCATTGGTTGATCACCAGGAATTACTGCGGCATCAATCCATTCTTTATTAACAGCTTCGTAATAATTGTTTTTAATTAGTTCTTGTTTCATATTTTCACCTCACCATCGTATTTTAACATTTATGTATGGTAAATAGAGGAAGTTTACTTATTCTTTACAAAAAAATCACTACAGAGTAGTGACTTTACTTGCAAATGGTGGGCCCTAATAGATTTGAACTATCGACCTCACCCTTATCAGGGGTGCGCTCTAACCAACTGAGCTAAGGGCCCATCTGCGGACGCTAATATATAATATAACAACATTGATCATATTGCAACTTTTTTAACATTAAAAGTATTTAATATAAGAAAAAGTCTGGCATTTTGAACCAGACTTTCGTTTGTTCTCGTGTAGTTATATTAACGTTTGGAGAATTGTGGTGCACGACGAGCGCCTTTAAGACCGTATTTCTTCCGTTCTTTGGCACGAGCATCACGGGTTAACATTCCCGCGCGTTTAAGTGTACCGCGATCAAGGCCAGCTTCAAGTAAAGCACGCGCAATTCCTAAACGGATTGCCCCTGCTTGACCGGTAAAGCCACCACCATGAACATTAGCGATGACATCATATTTGTCGGCAACATCAAGTAAAGTTAATGGTTGTTTTAAGTCCATAACTAAGGTTTGATAAGGCATGTAATCATTAACATCTTGATCATTAACAATAATTGAACCTTTACCAGGTTTCAAAATAATGCGTGCGACGCTTGATTTACGACGGCCAGTACCTAAGTAAGTTTCTGCTTTTCTCTTTGCCATTATTTACTTCCTCCAATATAACGTAAGGGTAGTTCCACTGGTTGTTGTGCACTATGTTTGTGTTCTGGTCCAGCATAGACAAATAATTTCTTAATAATTTGACGGCCAAGACGACCTTTTGGAACCATGCCCCACACTGCTCTTTCCATCATTTCGACAGGATAATTTGCGAGCATTTCACCTGCTGTCCGCACGCGTAAACCGCCAGGACGTTGGCTGGTGTTGTAATATTTCTTTGTTTTGAGCTTATTGCCGCTTAAACTAACCTTGTCAGCGTTAACAACGATAACATAATCTCCACAATCAACATGTGGGGTATATTCTGGTTTGTTTTTGCCCATGAGCGTCATGGCGATTTCGCTCGCTAACCGACCGAGTGGAAGATCAGTAGCGTCAACGACATACCATTTACGTTCAACGGTTGCAGCATTCGCATGTGTTGTTTGACGTAGCATATTTGTATTTCTCCTTTACCAATTTTCGTCTTACCGGGACGACAAAAGGCAGATAATGCCGTGATTAATAATAATATATTATAAATATATTGTCAACTTAATTCGTTATTTTATTTATCAATATAATTGATAAGCCGACATAAAGATGAAATTAACCTTCGCGTTTCGTAATTTTCTTGCTAAGAATGATGGCAATTGTAAGGAATACTGCAAAGTAGGCTAGTAAAATACCGATATTTAATAAGATGCTTGGTCCGTTTGTATTTAATCCTTCGGCAAGCAAGTTATTAATTGTCACTGTATGACTAGCGGGAAAGACTTTCCCAACATTAATAATCGACTTGGGTAAGAGGAATGTTGGTAAAAAAGCTCCAGAGAAAAAGGCTTGCGCTAAAGCAAAGACTGTACTAATGATGGAGACGATTTCAGCTTTACTAATTACAAGGCCAATGACCATCGCTAGTGCCGTAAGTGGTAAAGTAAATAGCATAATATTAAGTGTTAAGTATAATCCAGTTATGCTTAAAGCAATTTTTGGATAAGAAATAATTGCTAAGACATAAACTAGGCCTACTAACAGAAGCGAAAGGGTTATTGCTCCAAAGATAAGGCCCACGATTAAGCGCGGCATGCTGTAGGGCGTTATCGAAATACGCATTAATATTTCACGGCGTTTAATTTCATACATTACAATACTAACAAGCAAGATAATAACTGCTGACATAATGTAAGTTGAAAATGAAAAGAAATGGCTTAACATCGACAGTTTTGTGCGATTTGGATTTTCATAAACTATCTCCGTTTCTTTTTCAAGCGCAATTAATGTTTTGTTTGTTAACTCAGTAGCGGATAAGTTATTCCCGGCTGTAGCACTAACTTCTTTTAAGTCGTGGTAAGTATTAATAAACTTATTAAGGGCGGCTTTTGTTGGGGTTATTGTCGCTAAATCTTGCGAATTCGTATGAAAAATAAATAATGCATTTTCCCGCGTTAAAGTTGATAAATCCTTCGGAATAATGAGTGCGCCACGCACAACTCCGGCATAAATAGCGTCATTTACTTCACTTGGCTTAATATTTTTCTTTACATTCACAAAGTTTAAAGTGTATGTATAAAAGCCTTGGGAAAACGGATCATCACTTTCTTCACTAATTAAATTATTGTCCATTAAATAATCGAAAATTAAAGTGTTATCACTTGGTAAGTCATCGACTGTTTCATTTGTAATATTTGCGTAGTAGACTGGCGCTAAAATTTTAAAGTCTTCATTAGTGGCGCCACTATCGCTTAACCCAAACATAAGACCACTAACAACTAAAATTAAAACATAAGCGAGAAATGAAACGAAGTTTGCTTTAACAATTTTGAAAAATAATTTAAACCCCATCTTATTTATTGCTCTCCCGATTAAATTTAATAAGCGTTACACCAAAGAGAATGACACCGATAACGGTCATCGCTAGCATATTATTCCAGTAACGAGTCATATTACCAAAATCAAGACTAACAAATGAATCACTAATTAATGCGTTGATATTTATATAAGACAAAAGCGGCATTTTAGTGCCAACAAAAAACTTCATTGATGATATCATCATCCCTGAGAGGAACCCGCCGATAGTACCCGCTAAAATAATGATAGCAATCACTGCATTTTGACTAAGTTTATTAAAGACAATCCCAATGAAAAAGCCATTTATATTCACTAAAATAACACCAATTAATGCAGCTAAAAGCGCTAAACCAATATTAGCAAATGTCACTTTAAAAATGAAAACTAATATTGCAATGTAAAGCGCAATAATTGCTGTTTGCACAACGAGTGAACTAAGTAAGGCACTCACTAATAATTTAGTGCGACTAGCGCCACTAACTGTAACGCGTTTAGCAAAAGCAAAACTATTTGGTTGAAAGATTTTAGCTTGTTCTGTCGCAAGAAATGCCCCATAAATTATCGCCATCGCAAGTACTGTATAGTGATAGTTATTAACATAATCTATTTTTTTATCACCAGAATCAAAGTCATATGTATAAGCATAGCTTGCAACATGTTTATTCATGGCGTCTTGAAATGATAATGTACCATTACTTTCTGCGACTAAGAGTGTCGTAACCTTAATAAAGTTTTGATAGTCATCAATAAATGTTTGTAATATCGCGGTACTTATATTTTGTGAAGATGCTTTAATTTTAAATGCCCCATCTTCCTTATAAAAATAAATGGTCTTATCTTTTTTAAATTCTTTTTCGGCTTCAGCCTTAGTTTTTTCGCTAAGTGCAAAGATCTTTACTGTTTGTGCTTTATCTGTGCCTTCGTTTTTAATGTATTCAGCTTTGTTAGTGAGCATTTCTTCAACTAAAAACGCTTTGTCCTCGGCAGTAAAGTTTGTGGAAACATAATTTACTTTAAGTGTTTCAAAGTTATCACGATTGCGAATACCATCAAACACAATATGAAAAATAGTACTTAATATAATTGGAAATAATAACGCCCAAAAAACAATTTCTTTATTTTTAAGTAATTTCTTTAAATTTAAAATAAATAAACTTTTCATCTTAGTCCCGTAACTCTTTACCAGTTAACTCCAAAAATACATCATTTAAACTTGGTTTATTCGCATTAGCCCGCGAATAATCAACATTGTTATTTTCTAAAATATGAATAATTTTAATAAATGCTTTATCGTCTTCACTCGTCTTAATTACTAACTTCTCCTTAGTGTGGATCACTTCAAGAATACCTGGTAATTCATTTATTTCTGTCACAACTTTTAGCGGCATTTCGCCTTTATATTCAATTTCAATGTATTCCGCTAAATCGATTTGATCAATTAAGGCATCATAATTTCCTTCGGCAATAACTTGGCCTTTGTCCATAATTAAAATATAGTCACATAGCATTTCAATTTCTTCCATGTAATGCGAAGTATAAACAATTGTCGCCCCGTTTTTATTTAATACTTTAATTTGTTCTAAGATGTGATTACGACTCTGTGGGTCAATCCCAACGGTTGGTTCATCAAAGAAAATAAGCGTTGGTTTATGCGCAATGCCGCACGCTATATGTAATCTCCGGAGTAATCCGCCTGAAAGTTTCTTTGGTTTAAACTTTGCAAAATCTTTAATTTGCACAAAGTCCATCGCTTCTTCAACATATTGTGCACGGAGTTTTTCATCATTTATATAAAGTCCGCAGAAATAATCAATATTTTCTCTAACTGTTAATTCATTAAAGACACCAACTTCTTGGGTAATAAGTCCGATATGCTTTTTGGCTTCAACTTTAGTCTTATATTTATTATCAAATAAAATAATTTCGCCTGTTTCATAATCCACTAAATCAAGAATAGCGTTGATCGTTGTCGTTTTACCGCTACCATTAGGACCTAATAAGCCAAAAATTTCTCCAGCTTTAACTTTAAAATTAAGACCATTTACAGCCTTAACACCTTTTTTATATGTTTTGTGTAAGTTTTTTACTTTTATCATATTAATCACCTATAAGCATTATAACTTCATTTATGTGAATTTTTATCAGTATAAGCAATTCGTAAAGGTTTCTTTACAAAGTAAAGCGCGACAATAAAGAAAGAACGACCACATGTAGTGGCCGTCTTTTTGCTAACATATATTCCTTATTCTCGATTACGAGCGAGAACAAGAAGAAAGCGAATGACTTGTAAATAAATCCACACAAGGGTAACTAAGAACCCTAAACTTACTTGCCATTCATAAATTTTTGGCGCTCCGCTTTGGACGATTGTTTCAGCATTATTAAAGTCAAGAATGAGCATAATCGCCCCAAGCACGACTAAGAATGCACTGACAATGACCATCAGCGGGTAATTATCAACATAACTTAAATATAAATCTTGGGCAACACGGCTAATAATGAAAAGTACTAAACTACTAATCATTACCATTAATAAGGCTGCAAAAACAAAACGAATTAAGCCTGGTGTAGCGCGTACAGCTTTAATACTATGTAAGAAAGCCATCACACCAACAATGCCAAAAGTCGCCACAAGTGCCATTACACCAACACCAGGGAAGTAGGTTTCAACAATAAATGTCAGTGCGCCATACATTATCCCCTGAGTTATTGCATATAACACACTTAAAACAGGAGCAGTTTTCACACTTCGCATTGCGAAGAACACGAAGAAGAATGAAGCAATACCACCAAAGATTAAAAAACCGACGACGACAGGGAATGGTAAAAACCATGTACTAAGTCCCGCAGCAATCATAATGAGTACGAGTAATAATGTTTTAAGGGCAATGCCGCTCCATGATGCTGTGCTAACTGTCACATCAACTGGCACACTACTTGTCATTGCTTGATTCATATCATTATTCATATTACGGAATATTGGATTTGCATTTCTACGCATATAAAGTTCCTCCTTATAATTTTGCCACTAATATTATATCACTCTTCAGTGGGCACATTAACATTATGATACACTTCTTGGACATCTTGGACATCTTCTAGCATATCAATAATGCGTTTAAATACTTCAGTGTCTTCTGCATTTAGTGTTACTTTATCGTTAGGAATCATTTGAATTTCACTAATGTTAAATTCCTTAATCCCTAAAGAATATAATGTATCGCGTGTTTTACCGTATGAAGTCGGATTAACAAGAACTTCAATCACATCATCTTCTTCATTAATATCCCATACATCAACATCATTAAGAATTAATGTCTCTGTTATTTCTTCAAGATTATTGCCTGCGAATAAAAAGATACCTGTTTCGGTAAAGTTATAAGCAACTGTTTGTAAGATCGAGTCCGTCTTTTTAAGCACAGCTTTAATATCACTAATCGCGCGATTAACATTGTCAGTTAAAGTATCAATTACAAGTTGACTGCCACCTGGGCCCATCACTTCGTAACGCCCTGGAATATAAGCAAAAGCGTCATCTCCTTCCGCCTTTTTAATCGCCCGTTCCATGACATCTTTTGTCGCACCCATTGCTCGATATTTATCAAGCGCTGCGCGTAAGGCTAAGTTGGAATTAGGATCAGTGCCTCCGCTTTTTGCCACCATAAAAATTTCTTTTGAGGCCCGCATATTAAGTGCACTCTTTTTCGCTGCGGTACTTGCCATACTTGCCGCTCTAACTTGAAATGCTCTTCCCATAACTTTGCTCCTTTAACTACTATTTTATTATAAGCCTAATACTTTACTTTGCGTAAATAAAGCCCATCACCAATTACTTTATGACTAATGATTTTTCGTTCTTTTGAATTTAAGTTGTCTTTAATAAAGTTTGCATCTTCTTTACCCGCATTTTGCGCGAGTAATGCGCCAACCATCATCCTAATTTGGCCACGCATAAATCCTTCACCAATAAACACAATCTTTAGCATTTTGCCGCTCTTTTGTATTTTCACTGCACTAATATTACGGACAAAATTAGCCTCATCTTCTTTCTTACTTGTGAAGTTTTGGAAGTTATGTGTACCGACAAATAATTTAGCGTCTTTCCGTAACTTTTTCTCATCTAATGCAAAAGGATAAAAAAGCACTCTATTAAATAAAAACGGATCTTTTGCACCTAAGTAAATTAGATATTCATATGTCTTACTTTTAGCGGCATACCGCGCATGAAAGTCATCTTTTGCTTTTTGTAATTTAACAATTTCAATATCACCAGGTAGCATTTTATTTAAGGCATACTTTAATTTACTAACAGGAAAAGGCGGAGCGTCAAAATGAAACACTTGCCCGTAAGCATGAACTCTAGCGTCCGTTCTACCTGAAGCATAAATTACAATTTCCGTATTAAAAATTGTTGATAACTTATCTTCTATTACTTGTTGGACACTAATTTCAAAGGGTTGCCTTTGCCACCCAAAGTAATTTGTGCCTAAGTACTTTACTATTGCGACGTAGCGCATTACTTAAGCCCCCAAAGAGATAGTAAATTTTGGATATTAACATAGAGCATATTTGCTAAATCAATATGATAGACACGTAGTAAAATAACAAGCGTTAAAAAACTAACCGCTAGTAATAAAACAATTAAATCACGCCAAGTAAACCGTAAAATCCGATAACGCGTTCTTTTAGCCTGTGGGTCATACCCGCGCGCAATCATCGCATTAGCGAGCTCATCGCTGCGTTGGAGGGCACTAACAAAAAGCGGAACAATAAGTGCGACAACACCGCGTAATTTTTCTTTTACCTTCCCGCCTTTAAAATCAACACCACGACTTTCTTGCGCTCGCATAATTCGTCCCGTTTCATCAAGTAAAGTCGGAATAAACCGGAGTGCAATTGACAGTGTCATCGCTATTTCATGAACTGGAAAACGAATAACTTTAAGCGGACTCATATACCACTCAATCGCATAAGTTAAGTCTAGCGGTCTCGTACTTGCGGTTAAAACCGATGTTAAAGCAATCATTAACACAAGGCGAATGAAAATGTATAGTGTTTGATAAAGCGCTGCATCTTTAATCGCAAAGTTACCAATCATGAATAAGATATTACCTTCACTATTTCTAAATGTAAATATATTAATTATTAGTAAGAAAATCATCATAAACCACAAGCTTTTTAGTTGTTTAAAGAGTGAAAAAATCTTTAATTTTGTTACTTTCATTAAAATAAAAACAACAACAGCGTAAATCCCGTACATCAAAAAGTCCATGGCAGGATTAGCAAACTTTAGGAAGATTAAAACCATAAATACGACTAAACCAAAAAATTTAATCCGTGGATCAGCTTTATGCATAAATGAATCAGCAGGCATATAACGCCCTAAGGAGATATTTTTCACTTTGCTTGCTCCTTAAGGTTTTTCACCATTTTTGCTAAATCACTTACAGTATTTATTTTAGTAATATCAAGTGGACAGCCGCGCTGCACTAACGCTTGCATAAAAGCATAGAATGCTGGTACTTCTAAACTATATTCTTCTTTCACATCAGCGAAAAGTTTTTGTGGTGTTGTTTCTTCGACAATCTTCCCGTCTTTCATCACCACCACATCACTAGCGTAACGCAGCACTAAATCCATATCATGTGTGACTAACACGATTGTTGTCCCCGCTCTGTGAATATTAGCGAAAACTTCCATCATTTCATGGGCGCTTAAAGGATCTAGACCCGCAGTTGGTTCATCAAGCACTAAAATTTCAGGCTTAAGCGCTAAAATACCAGCAATTGCCACCCGGCGTTTTTCACCACCGGAAAGTTCAAATGGGGAACGACTATAAAAGGATTCATCAATCCCGACTAATGTTAAAGCGTTTTTCGCTAACGCTAGTGCTTCTTCATTACTCACCCCAAAATTTTTCGGGCCAAAAGCAACATCTTTAATGACGGTCTCTTCAAATAGTTGATATTCAGGAAACTGAAAGACAACGCCAACTTTTTTTCGTAATTCTTTAACTTTATAAGCAGCGCCACTTTCAACAATACTTTTTAAAAACGCTAGTCTTTGCTTTTGTTCGGCACTTACTTTTTTACTTTTAAGCTTACGGTTTAATTGTCGTAAGTACTTTTTCTTTTTACAAGGCAAAATAAGAAAATCTTCAACTTTAACGGCACCAGAAGTTGGGACTAAAAGTGCATTAATATGTTGAACAAGCGTTGATTTTCCACTACCAGTGTGACCAATAACCGCTGTAAAACTATTTTGCTTAATTTCTAAATTAATATCATGCAATGCATCATATTGAAAAGGAGACTTTGGCGCATAACTAAAATAAATATGGTGAAACTTTATGGCCATAATTCCTCCGCAAGACTTTCTAAATCTTTACTCTTAACTTTAATTCCTTGTTTTTCAAGTTCAAGTTTAATCCGGAAAATAAAGGGTAAATCAAGGCGAATACTCGTTAATGTTTCGTGATTCTTATAAATGTCTTCCGGTGTACCTTGCAGCACAATTTTGCCTTCATTCATCACAATAATTTCATCACTATGTAATGTTTCTTCTAAGTCATGCGTAATACTGATGATTGTTAAGTCTGGTACTTCTTTTCTTAACTCTGTCACAATTTCTTTAATCTCGCGTTTCCCACGTGGATCAAGCATCGCGGTCGCTTCATCTAGTAGTAAAATGCGTGGTTTCATCGCTAACACACCAGCAATCGCCACGCGTTGCTTTTGTCCACCACTTAAGTTGCTTGGTTCTTTATCTAAGAACTCACTCATTTTTACTTTAGCGGCGTATTCATTAATTATGTCATCCATCTCGGCATGGGCTACTCTTTTATTTTCGAGACCAAAAGCAATATCATCACGCACCGTTGCACCAATAAATTGGTTATCGGGGTTTTGAAAAACAATCCCGATATCTGGTCGCTCATCATCATAACTAGATAAAGGCTTACCAAATACTTTAATGACACTCCCTTTACCGACGTCTAAAATACCAGCAATGAGTTTCGCTAATGTTGATTTCCCACTGCCGTTATGACCGATAACACTAACATAAGTGCCCGCTTTAACATTAAAAGTGACGCCGTTTAAAACTTCGACATTTTTGTCGTAAGAGTAATTTAAGTTCATTATTTCTAAGGCATATTTATTCATTAAATTTGGGGTCTAACACTTTACCTTTAAATGGTGTTAATTTCACTCCTGCTAATTTAAGCATATGGCGACTAGCGCGCATATTCACTTGTTCATGATACTTGTCATCAAGATACACTATTTCTTTAATCCCGACTTGAATGCAAGCTTTAGCGCATTCGTTACATGGGAAAAGTGTTACATACAAGCGACATCCTTTAAGTGAGGCTCCACTTCTTGTATTTAAAATGGCATTAAGTTCAGCGTGACATACGTAAAAATATTTATTATTGATATCTTCACCTTTTTCCCACGGAATTACATCATCATCAATTCCGCGAGGCATCCCGTTATAACCTAAACTGACGACTTTATTTTCATCGTCAGCAATACATGCACCAACTTGGGTACTTGGGTCTTTACTTCTTTTCGAAGAAAGAATCGCAATTCCCATAAAATATTCATCCCAATTAATATAATCTTTACGTTTCATGATTAGCCTCCCTTAACAGCGCTAATTATAGCATAAATGCTATAGGTTAAGGGCTAGTTAAGAGTCTTAATCTAAGCGTTTTATAATTTGCACTTCAAATGGGCGCAACTTTTTAGCCTTATCACTAAACTCTTGATAGTTGGAATAAAGTACTTCACCATCAAGATTTAACTTATGAGTGCGTGCTTTACTTGCTAAATTAATGACGACTAAATATTCGTTTAAATCATCTGTGCGCGTAAACGCTAAAATGTCACGATGTGTTTTCTTAAATTCTAGGTCGCCATTTTTAAAAGCTTTTGTTTTTTGCCGTAAAGTCGCCATTTTTCGATAATGATGTAATACTGAGTCTTGATCTATTTCCTGAGCTTCAACATTAATTTCTGTATAATTTGGATTCACCATTAACCACGGTTTACCAGTAGTAAAACCAGCGTGCTTTTTATCATTCCACTGTACCGGACTGCGGCCATGATCACGCGTAAAGTTATTCACAAAGCGCCACGCAAGTTTACGCGGTACTTTAAATTTACGCAGTAAGTTATAAACATTACGCGAACTTACATCTTCAATATTTTCAATGCCGCCAAAATCAACATTTGTCATTCCAATTTCTTGTCCTTGATAAATATACGGTGTTCCGCGTAAGAATAAGACTGACGCTAAAAGTGCCGTAACACTTTCCTTATAATACTTTTTACTACCAAAGCGACTCACACTACGTGGCAAGTCATGATTTTCATAAAAGACTGTATTCCAAGGTATTTTAAGTTGCCATTTCTTTAGGGCGTTAACCATCCGATGCGGTTTATATTTCCGTTTAAATGTTGGTAATAAAAAGTAATCGACTTGCACTTGATCAAAGGCAAACACTTGCGTTAATTCACCATCTAAATAATCTTTAGCAGCGTCAATAGTAATATCCATTGTTTCGCCAACCGTGTAAGCCGCGTAAGGTTCTAGTATTTCATCATTAAGTTCTTTTAAGATTAAGTGACACCCAGGTGCATTTAAGTAATGCTCTTTTCCTGTTTTATACACGCGCTTCTTCCCGTCTTTAAGTGAAGTTTTACTAATTAAATTAATAACATCACACCGGAAACCTGCGACACCTTTATCAAGCCAAAAGCGTAAAATACTTTTAACTTCTTCTAGTACTTTGGGGTTTTCATAATTTAAATCAGGTTGTTCTCGTGTAAAAAGATGTAAGTACCACATGTCATTACTTGGTTCATAAGTCCAGGCTGATCCAGTAAACATTGATTGCCAATTATTCGGCGGTAATTTTTTACCTTTTTTACTAATTTTACCTTTACGCCAAAAGTAATAGTTATGATATTCACTTTTGGGATCCTTGCTCTTTAAAAACCAATCATGCTGGAAGGAAGTATGATTAATAACTAAGTCCATAATAATTTTAATGTCAAGTTTCTTAGCTTGCGCAAGTAATCGCTCCATGTCTTCCATCGTGCCATATTCTGGATGGATTGCTTTATAATCACTAATGTCGTACCCATTATCAAAATTTGGGGAAGCGTAAAGCGGAGAAATCCATATTGCCCCAACATTTAGTGATTTTAAATATGGTAATTTAGAAATAATCCCAGGAATATCACCGACACCATCACCATTTGTGTCTTTAAAACTCCGTGGATAAATTTGATAGAAAATGCGTTCATGCCACCATTTATTATTCATAATTTTGTACCTCTCTTTTAGTGTATCAAAAAAGCAATAAAAAAACGCCCTAAGGCGTAATTTATTAAAAGTCACAATAACTTTTATTAGTTATTATCTTCTAAATGCTTTTCATAAAGAGCAAGCGCTTGTGCCATTTCCAGCGTGTCATCATCTTCGCGTTGTTCTTCTTTTTTTGTTCGCGGATCATACATAAATAAAAGTTCTTCAAACATAAGCATTTACTCCTTTTTTAACTACGACTATTGTAAGATAATAGCCCCTAAAATTCAAAGGTATTTAAGACACTAATAATTAATACTATAAGTATTAATTTTGACATATTGTGTCTAATGCGTTTAGGAGTTTTTTAGTAGTTTTTAAAAAAGGCGTTAATTCACGCCTAACTTAAGGTTTAAAACATTATAAAAAGGCTTAATCGTCTGTATCTATATGTTCTTTTGGGGGTAGCGCTAAAAGTTCTGCTACTCTGCTTTTGGCGTATACATTACTTAAAATTAATAAAAGCACAACTTGGAATGGTAATAAAATAAACATGATTAAAGTGTGGAAAAAGACACTGACGAAAAAATCAACTTTAAATTGGAACATCTTCCACCATGACGAATAAAGAATATCGACAAAGAAAGTCATCAGCATCAGTGTAAACGCTAGTGAAGTTGGTGCACCAGTATATTTTTCATAAGCACCTTCTTTATATTTTTTAACAAGCACATTAAAAGTAATAATGAGTCCGCTAAAGATAAGGAGTAAAACAAGCGTAAAAACAATTCTAAAAGTTGTCGTAAACATAATCGGGTCAAGGGTGCTATTAAACGGGTGTCTAATTGAAGGCTTAACAAAGATATATGTTTCTAAGCCAATGAAAATAATAGCTAAAAATACATAGAAAAGCGGTACTTTGATTTTTCTATCTAAATACATCACTAGGCGTAAAATTAGCCACGGCACAACACCATAAAGTGTTGAACTAATCACTGGCCAAATAATAAGGGTTCCGACCGGGAAAAGTGTCGCCCCAATTAAATCACTTGCCGCGCCCACAATCGCACCAAATACGGGGCCAAGATAAAGTGAAGCCATAATAATCGGAATATTACCAAGTGATAAGCGGTAAAGTGAAGGCATTCCAAAAGGAATTACTAAAAAGCGTTGAATAACGACACTGATAGCAATTAAAAAAGCACTTAGTGTTAATGCTGTCACGAGTCGTTTCGTTTTAAGCATATTCACCTCTTTTAAATTCATCAATAACAAGGCGCGCAAAATAAAGCGAACCAACAATTAAAAGCATGTCATTTTTCTTTAATGATTTCACTGCTTCTTTAATTGCCACTTTGTGCTCACCAATATACGGAAGTTGTGTTGATCCAAAATCTCTGACAGCCCGCGGATGATCAAAAGTTGTTAAAGTAATTGTGGCCCCTGCTAAAATTAATAAATCAATTTCTTGAAAATAATCTTTATCATTAAAAGCAGCAAACACTACTTTGAGCTTTTTTCCATATACTTTAATATCACTTAATAAAGCACGAATTGCATGTGGGTTATGTGAACCATCAACAATAATTGCTGGTTCTTTTTGAATAACATTAAAACGACCTTCAAACGGTTTAGTTTTAAATGCAGCTTTAATCGCACTTTTTTTAATACTAACACCTAAACTTTTTAATATCTCAATGGCGTCAAGTGCCGCTACTGCATTATTTACTTCATAAAGTGCTCCGCTATAAAGCGTGTAATGTTCACCATTGTATGTAAAATTAATCCGCTCTAAATCATGTCTTGTAACAAGTGCATTATTATGCGTGCGATACACTGGCGCGTTAAGTTTTAAAGCAGTGTCAAGGACAACCTTTTCAGCGCGTCTAACAGCATCACCAAGTAAGACCGGCACACCTTTTTTTATAACGCCCGCCTTATGTTCAGCAACATCCATAATTGCTGGTCCAAGTGTATCAAGATGGTCAAGTCCAATATTAGTAATGATGCTTATAAGCGGGGTAAAAACATTCGTAGCGTCAAGTAAACCGCCCATTCCCACTTCAATAACGACATAATCAAGATTATTATCCGCAAAATAATTAAAGCTAATAAATGTCATTATTTCAAAAAGTGATAATTCATATTTTTTAAAGTCTTCGTCATACTTTTTAATACATTCACTAATATATTCATCACTAATTTCTTCACCATTAATGCACGCTAATTCGTTAACATTTTTAAAAGATGGGGATGTATATAAGCCGACATTATACCCACTATTTTGCAAACTTAAGGCAAGGTAATAGGCAGTACTTCCCTTCCCGTTAGTCCCTGTTATATGAATTGCAGGCGGTAATTTTGGGATTCCGTGTTCCTTTAAAAATGAGTCATACGCTCTTTTGTCGTAACGAGTCGGGGTATTAGTTAAATACTCTTTAATTTGCTCTTTAGTCATCACGCGAACTTCTTTCTTGCTTTAAAGCCTTTGCCATCGCTAATTTATCTTCGCGCTCTCTAATTGCATCACGCTTGTCATGAAGTTTTTTGCCTTTACCAAGCGCAATTGTAAGCTTGACACGACCACGAACAAAATACATTTTTGTGGCGACGCATGTCATTGACGCTATTTGCACATTTGCGCTATAGCGTGCTATTTCGCGTTTATGCATTAAAAGTTTACGTGTCCTGCGTGGTTCGTGATTAAAAATATTACCAAAAGCATATGGAGCAATATATAGCCCTTCAATGAAAGCTTCTCCGTTACGGAAAACAATATAAGTATCTTTAAGCGAGGCACCACTGTGGCGAAGCGACTTAATTTCTGTGCCTTTTAAAACAATTCCCACCTCTAAAAAGTCACTAAGAAAATAATCGTGACTTGCACGGCGGTTTTCTGTTATAACATTATTCGTCTTTTTTTGCTTCGCCACTATAGTGTATCTTTCTTTTATCTCATTAAGAAACTTAAGACATCAGCGTAAACATCACGCCGATCTGTTTCATTTAATATTTCGTGGCGCATTCCTTCGTAAATCTTCACTTCTAAATTAGTAAAACCAAGTTTTGCGTAAAATTTACCTAGTTTAATAATACCTTTCCCGTTAGCGCCTACTGGGTCTTCAGCACCAGCAATAATAAAGATTGGTAAGTCACGCGGGACATCAACATAATGCTTTTTCTTATATAAATTACTCGTGCCGCGTAATAATTCTAAATAAAAACCTTTTGATGACGGTTTCCCATCAAGCGGATGCACGAGATAAGTATTGACATTGTCTTCGTTATAACTAAGCCAATCAGCGGGAGTACGCGCATTTTTAACAGCTTTTGAGTAAGCACCAATTGCCATACTAGCAAGTAACTTACTTTCTTTATCACGGTTACGATTATTAACGGTGAGAGCGGCAATAGCTTTCCCCATTCCAAAAAGTGCAGAAGGACCGTTTGATCCAACAATTACCACTTTCTTAGAAAGAAGCGGATAACGTTGCACGAAGCGTTGCGCTAAGAAACTACCCATTGAATGCCCTAAAACATAAAGTGGTAATTTATCTTTTGCTAGGTTTTCTACAAAAGTACCAAGCGCCGTCACAAATTTTTCAAAGCCGTGATTAGGTAAAACACCTAAAGTATGACCACCTTGCGTGACATTTTCTCCTTGTCCAAAATAGTCGATACTATATACACTAAATTCCGCTTCATTTAAGAATTTTGCAAATTCAGTGTAGCGCATTGCATGTTCTTGCATCCCTGTGATGACTAAGACATTCGCCCGCGGTTTTTTAACACCCCAATAAGCACCATAAAGTGTAAGTTCGGGGGAGATTTTATATTTGTGGCTGTAATTTTCCATATTACGTCCTCCTTCTTTTAATTTTACCATTTATTTACATATTGCTTACATAAGTAAAATGAAAATATTTATGGTTAACCATTACTCTTTAATTTTTTGATATAAATATTAAAATTATTACTTTTGTTTTTTCTCAAATAGATAAGCGTGGCGACAAGCATCTTTTACTGAATAATGTGGAACAAAGCCTAATTCATTTTTAGCTTTTGTAATATCAGCGTAGCTTGCGGCAATATCACCCTCACGACGTGGACCAATGACATACGGAATTTTAAGTTTATTTGCTTTTTCATAAAGATGCACTAATTCGAGGACGCTAGTGCCTTTGCCTGTCCCTAAGTTATAAACATTATAAGCATGATTGAAACTAAAGGCTTTAAGCGCTAAAACATGACCATTAGCTAAATCAAGGACATGGACATAATCTCTAATTCCTGTCCCATCAGGCGTCTCATAATCATCACCAAACACATTTAAGTGACTTAATTTCCCGTTAGCGACACGGCTAATGTAAGGCATTAAGTTATTGGGAATATCATTTGGTGATTCACCAAGTAATTTTGAAGGATGAGCACCAATTGGATTAAAATAGCGTAAACTAACTGCTTTAAAACCTTCATTAGCGTGCACAAAATCCATTAAGATTTGCTCAATAATTAACTTTGTAGTGCCATAGGGATTGGTAGTACCGCCGATTGGGTCTTCTTCTTTAAGCGGGACGTTTTCAGGGGTGCCATATACCGTTGCACTACTGGAAAAAAGAATGTTTTTCACATCAAATTCTTTCATCAGTTCCAGCAGTGTTAATGTTGAATCTAAGTTGTTTCTGTAATAAAGGAGCGGTTTTTGCACACTTTCACCAACCGCTTTAAGCCCAGCAAAATGAATCACAGCGTCAAATTTATGTTCGCTGAAAACCTTTCGCATGCTTTTTTTATCAGCAACATCGACTTTATAAAAAAACGGCTTTACTCCTGTAATCCGTTTAATTTTAGTGACGACATTTCTTTGTGAGTTCACTAAATTATCAGCAATAACGACTTCATGACCTTCTTCTAGTAGTGCCACAACGGTATGTGAACCGATGAAGCCAGTGCCTCCAGTAACTAATATTTTCATAAAACTATTTCCTAACTAATTGTTTTTCCTAAATCCCGCGCACGGTCAAGTGCTTCATGCCCAACAATATCACCACGTTCAGCTACACCAGGTACAGTAATAATATCCATTTTTTCAATACCTAACTGCCGACATAATTCTTTAAATTCATGGGTAATACCAACAAATGTATCGGGATTATCATCACGCGCTACCGCAAGGAGTATTGCATGCGTAAAGCGTAAGTTGCGTTTACGATGTTCGACAACATAAGCATAAAGATTATCAATGAATACTTTGATTGCGCCGCTAAAGCCACCAAAGTAAACAGGTGAAGCAAGCACTAAAACATCACTGACATGTAAATATGGGGCAAGGACATTAAAATCGTCTTCGACTAAACTTGGTTTACCTTTCCGCCATGCATTTTCTTTATCGCGAAATGGTGAAAAATTACGATGCGAAGCTTCAACCTTTTGAATCGCATTACCATTATTTCGCGCGCCTTTAACAAAAGCATTTGCAAGCATAATTGAGTTGCCTGTTTTCCGGACGCTGCCTGTAACTACCATAATGTTTTTTGCCATATTGCCTCCATCAATAATTATATCATAAAATTGTTATATTGTGCTTAAAATCGTGCCTTTTATTAAGTTTTTACCACTTGTTACGATGAATTTTTTCTGGGTTAAGTGGTTCATTTGCCGGTTTATGTTCACCCTTGACTCCAAAGGCAACCATCCCGTAGAGACTAAAGCGTTCTGGTACACCAACAGCGTTTAGCATCTTCCTGTTATATTCTGGATAACGGGTACTAACCCAGAACCCACCTAAATTATCAAAACTTTCAACAGCGAGTAATAAGCTAATAAGTAAAGCACTGCAGTTACTATTTGCAAGATAAGCATTTGGTTCTTTTTCATCATCATTTAATATTAATATTAAATATGGAGCTTTTTCAAATTGGCCGCCTCTTTGATGTAATTCGCTAAGTGTTTTGATAACTTGTGGATCATCGACTAACATTATTTCATGTGGGCGTCGATTCATTGCCGTTGGGGTTACTAAACTAACTTTAACAATTTCATCGATTATTTCTTGTGGAATAGTTATGCCTTCTTTAAAGCGTCTAATACTTCTTCTTTTATATAAATTGTCGAGCACTTCATTTTTATGAACAACTTCTTCTTTATTATCATCAACCTTTTTAATATAAGTGCTAATTAAGTTCTTCCGTGTCACAATACCAATAAAGTACTTTCGATCATCAAGAATTGGAATAAAGTTTTGACCGAGTGCTTTATGAATTAATTCATCAATCTCTTCGTCCACTGATACAGGAGCGTAATCCCTAATGCGTTTAACGTTTTTTAAGCGCATATCAAGTGAATCTTCATAACCATTTTGATCAAGATGCCATAAGATGTCACCTTCAGTGACAGTGCCAACATAATGACCACTTTCATCAAGTAAAGGTACACTATTAAATCGTGCTTTCTTTAACACTTCCATCGCATCTCTTACACGCATTTTAGTTGATAAATATATGACTTCACTCTTCGGGGTTAGTATCATTAAAATGTTCATGCTCCACCTCTTTCTATACTATAATTATATAATAAAACCGCTTTCTCTGTGGTAAAAAAAGGAACTTTGTTGTATTATATGGTGTAACTATATGTTAGACTATTTATGAGGAGAATATTATGACTATTTTTATACGTGACAATTATAACGAGATGTCAAAAGCAGCAGCAAAAATAATTGCTAAGCAAATTAAAGAAAAACCTGATTCAGTTATTGGCCTTGCGACAGGCTTTACACCAATTGGCACTTATCGTGAACTAATTCGGATGCATAAAGAAGAAGGTTTAAGTTTTAAAGGAGTAACAGCTTTTACCCTTTATGAATTCTTAGGTGAAGGTTTTGATATTATTAAGCCTTACGGATTAGATAAATCAAGCGCTCGTTACATGCATGAAGAATTTTTCAAACATGTCGACATCGATAAGAAAAATATCCATTATTTTGACGGATTTACCGATGATCCACGTCGCACCTGTCAAGAATATGAAGAAAAAATTAAAGCAGCAGGCGGAATTGACTTACAACTCTTAGGTATCGGCCGTGATGGCCACTGGGGTTATAACGAACCAGGCTCAAGTTTAGGTAGTCGTAGCCATGTTGTTGCTTTAACTAAACAAACAATTGATGATAACTATGAAGACTTTTATCGGAAAGTAGGGATTACTAAAGATGAAATGCCGCACTTTGCCTTAACAATGGGCGTTGGCACAATTTTAGATGCAAGAAAATTAATCCTTGTCGCTAGCGGAACTAAAAAAGCAGAAATTGTACAAGAAGCACTTGAAGGACCAATCACCGCCCAAATTACTTCTACTGCTATTCAGTTATATGCTGGCGAAGCAACAATTATTTTAGACGCTGATGCCGCAAGTATGTTATCAAATATTGAACACATTAAACATACCGAAGCAATGAGTAAAAAATACGGCTTCCGTGCCGAATAATACTTATTAATCATATTTTAAGAAATGACTAGGCCTCTTCTGGCCTAGTTTTTTTAACTTTTAATTCTTTACTAAAGCCACATTCAGGCGACTTTCTTAATAAATAAAGCGCAGGTAATACGAATGTTAGTGAAGCCATAATACCTTCGCTTTTAAAAAGGAGAACTGCTAAAGATTCCATTTGACTCCGTAAAATAAAGACGCCCATACTAAGCAAGACAAAGAAAGTTAAACTGCGATTTGTCCTTGCTCTTCTAATTAGTAATATCGTTACAAAGAGAAAAACAAGGGCATATATTATTAATCCGCTTGCGCCAAAAGTATGCATTACTTCGACTAAGCCATTATGATAATCACCAAAGCCCGGTGTCATTACTCCTTCTATTTCAATTTGCATTCGTAAGTGATAGAAATAGCGCGAAAGATGTGGACCGTGACCAAAGACAAATATTATCGGATTAGCAGCTATTAAACTAAGAGCATAATACCAAATGGTCGTTCGCCCACTAAATTTAAGTGAGAAAGCATTAAAAAGTGCATCGGGCATTGTTCTATGTAATAATAGCGATATCTTTGTATTCTCTAATGTTGGTGAATAACGAAAAATAATCAATCCTATGATAAAAATAATGGCGAATAATATTGAAAAACCAAAACGACCAAATTTTCTTCTGCCTAACAATCTAACTAGATGATTCAAGTAGGTTAAGATAAATAACACATTTGCTAAAACTAAATTTGTTTTAGAATAAGTAAGGTTAATTGCAAAAACAAGAGGAATTTGCAGAAAAATATAGAGAAAACGTCGTTT
>DBRT01000037.1:328-49474 GCA_002306335.1 Caryophanales bacterium UBA1361 | reverse complement strand
TGGTTGCGGAGGGAGGATTTGAACCTCCGACCTCCGGATTATGGGCCCGACGAGCTACCACTGCTCTACTCCGCGATGTATTAATATTATAACATGATTATTAATTAATGCAAATTATCTAATTAATTTAGTGAAAAAGGCAAATAAGTGGCTTTCTATGTAAGGAGTAGGCCAATAATAATATCCCGCTTTAGTTGGATGAACAGGATCAGCCATATATAAAGCGTATGTCTCCGCGGAAATATTATTGAAGTTTTTGTCATTATACATATCAATTACACTAAACTGCATTTTCGTAGCAATTTCGTTAAGTATACTTACTAATTTTTGATACCGCTCCTTATCAAAATAAGGACAAGTGTAAAAAATAACAGGACACTTAAGCACATCACGAGCGTACTTTGCAATATATTGAATAGCGCCACATATTGTTTTCGTATCGTAATCACTTTCTTTAATAACACCAAATTCTTGTTTAAGCCGCACATCATTACTTGAGAGCTGACAAAGTAATGCGTCATACTTCTTGCCTAACGGTACTTTTTTTAGCCTAGTAATATAACTATCTTCAATATGCTCCACAAGTGTTGTGCCGCTCACGGCTTCTTTAATACAAGTACAATCATTCCGCACTTCAATATATTCGACAAACGATTCACCAAACGAAGCGTGACCATAAGTAAAAGACGCACCAAGAAATAATAATGTTTTACCTTTTAAAATATTTGGCTTATTTTTCTCAATACTAAAATTTAAATTATTGCCTTTAAGTTCATTATAATTTGGCATATTTAACTTTTTAACCGTTCAGTAATAGCTTGCGCTTTACGATAAATTTCACTAATAGGTTCATCAAGATTAAATTCACCGTCTTCATATAAAATCTTGCCATCAATCATCGTTAATAATACATTAACCTTACTACCAGCGTACACAATATTTTTTTCAATATTATTAACAGGTTGCATATTCGGTTGCTGCATATCAAGCATAATGATGTCCGCTAGACTGCCAACACTTAAATATTTAGCGTCTTTTAATCCCATTGCTTCAGCACCATTTACAGTAGCCATTTTAAGGACATCATAAGCATCAACAACCGCCGCGTCTTTTTCACGTAACTTCGCTAAACCAGTAACAAGCCACATTTCACGGAAGAAATCAAGCGCGTTATTACTAGCGGGCCCATCAGTGCCAATTGCAACATTAATCCCTTCTTTAAGGAATTTGTTAATCGGGGCAATTCCGCTTGCAAGTTTAGTATTTGAACTAGGATTGGTCACAATACTTAAACCGCGCTTTTTATACACGGCAAAGTCTTCATCACTAAAGTGCACTCCGTGGAAACCGCCACCACCGTAATTATATAAACCTAATTTATCAAAATACACTGCTGGGGTGTAGCCGTGGCGTTCAATACATTCTTTTACTTCCGTTTCTGTTTCACTAATATGACTCCAAATTGGGACTTTTAATTCGTGAGCAGCTTTCGCTAATTCTTTTAATATTTCGGGCGTGCTTGTATATTCAGCGTGGAACCCAAGATGATAACTAACAAGCGGATGCATTTTATTAATCGTGTGATATGCTGCTTTCATTTCGCAAACACTTTCTTTGTATTTTGTAACAGTGCCCACAAGTGCCGCTCTAAAACCAACATCAATTGCCGCTTGCGCTGTTTCAAGTGGTGAATAATACATATCAAAACATGCCGTCACGCCACTTGTTAAGTATTCCGCAAAAGCAATTTTACTTAAGACATATTGATCGCCAGGCTCAAGTTTATCTTCAAGCGGAAATACGGCCTTATGTAACCAGTCATAAAGCGGTAAGTCATCAGCGTAACTCCGTAAAAATGTCATCGGTGAATGCGTATGGGCGTTTTTAAAGCCAGGCATGAGTAAATTACCTTCAGCGTTAATAATACGGTCAAACGGTTCATTAAAGTCACCACTTGGCCCAACATAAGTTATTCTATTACCTTCAACATGGACTTCACCATAAAAAAGCGGACGATTTTCTTCCATTGTAAGAATAAGTGCGTTAATAAAACGTATTTTCATAATGTTTTCCTCATTTATTAGATACTTAATTTTAGCATGTTTTTATTAATAATAAAAAACATGGGTTGCCCCATGCTTTTTTATATGTTTATTTAATATTTATTCTTCTTCGTAAGGAACGATGTTTTCTGATGTTGCACCACAGTATTCACAATAATCTGGGTTATCAATAATCATCCCGCATAATAAACATAAATATTTCTTTTCAGAACCTAATACCATATTTATTTCCTCTTCCTTCCATATTCTATTATATCTTATAATTATTAGAAGTAAACCCGCTGATGCATTAATTTACAACTAATTTTCTTTATTTATAAATGTGTTTAAATCAAGTTTTTTATTACAAAATTTTAAATTTTCATTAATTATAATCGCATTGCCCGATACCCAGCGCGACTAATTGCACCGATAACTTTGTCATCATCTACTCTATTACTAAAGTGGATCACAACAGTATTTTTTTCTAAATTTATTTCGTAACTTATATTATCCACTCTAAATAACGCGCGTTCAATACGACGTACGGATCGTTCGTTTTTCATCCCTTCAACAATATAAGTCCGTGTCACTATTAATCAATCTCCAGATATTTTTCTTCACGGCGTTCCGCGATAAATTGATTTCGATATAATTCAAAGTAATGCCCGCGATTACCTAGTAATTCAGCGTGAGTACCTTGCTCAATAATCTTACCGTTTTCTAAAACAACGATTAAATCACTATTAACAATCGTGCTTAAGCGGTGCGCAACAACAAAACTTGTTCGGCCTTTTAAGAGTTCATCAGTGGCTTTTTGGATTTTTGCTTCAGCTTCGCTATCAATCGAACTAGTCGCTTCGTCAAGAATTAAAATTCGTGGATCAGCAATAATTGCTCGCGCAAAAGAGATGAGTTGCTTTTGGCCCACTGATAAAAGGTTACCAGCTTCACCAACATGCGTGTCGTATCCCTTTTCTAAGGTATTCACAAATTCATCAAGGCCGACTGCTTTACTCGCAGCAATGACTTCTTCATCACTTGCCTCTAAATTACCATAGCGAATGTTTTCTTTAATCGATGTGGAGAAAAGCTCGGGCATTTGTAAAACATATCCTAAGCGGCTATGGAGCCATGATAGACTACGCTTTCGATAATCTTTACCATCAATTAATATTTCACCAGCGCGCGGCTCGTAGAATCTTGCGAAAAGATTAACAATCGTTGTTTTCCCGCTGCCGGTATGACCAACAAGTGCTACTGTTTGCCCAGCTTTAACTTTTAAATTAAATTTATCGAGAATAATTTCTTTTGGATTGTAATAGAATGTCACATCTTTAAATTCAACATCACCTTTAATTTCTTCCCAATTTTCTTTTTTCTTATCAAATAAATCACCATACACATCTTTAACTTCTTGCGTATCATCAATCGACGGCTTTTCGTTGACTAATTGTAAAACACGTTCAGCACTAGCTTGCGCGACTTGTAGTTCATTAATAAAGTTCGTTAAGTTTAAGATAGGTTCAAAAGTATTCATTGCCGCACGAATAAACATAAAGAGAATCGGCATCGTCACTAAGCCTTGGAGGGCAAAGTACCCACCAAGCGCCATGACAAAGGCAACAATTGTGTAACTGCCCGCTAAAAGGAAACTCGAGAAAATAGCGCCATAAAGAATCGCCTTTAACGTCACTTTTTTCATTACGCGCGCTTCTTTCGTAAATTCGTCACTTAATTCACTTTCAATTGCTAAGCTCTTAGTTGTTTTAGCGCCTAAAAATGATTCATTAAAAAGGCCAGTTAACTGACTATTATGGAAACGTGATTTACGATTTAAGATTAAAACTTTCTTACGGAAAATAATCGCAATAAAAAGTAAGATTGGTAAAAATGAAACAAACACTAAAGCTAGCCGCCATTCACTAATAAATAAGACAACAATCGTGAAAAACATAAAGAAACCTGACCAAGTTAAATCTAAGATTCCCCATGAGACAATGCGCGCTAAACGGTTTGTATCACTTGTCATCCTGGCCATAATCCAGCCCTGTTTTGTCGAGTCATAATAGCTAAATGGTAATTTTTGTAAATTTTTAAATGACTCTTTGCGTAATGTATATCGTACTTGTGTTTCAAGTTTTGAACCAAAGTAAATAAAGCCAAAGACACCAAAGGCAAAGACAACAATTTGGGTAACACTTAATACAATAAAGGGGAGTAAGGCACTTTCATTATATGTTTCAATAAGATTACTAATTGCATAAGCATTAAGCGGAATTGTTGAAGCTTCCGCGAGTGACATAAACACCGCAAAAATTAAGAGTAACGATAGTTCTTTTTTACTTCTTAAAATAATCTTTAAGATTTGTTTCCAAACTCCGAAAGTTACTTTTTTAACTGCTTCTTCTTCGCGAAAAACATCTGCACTCATACTCTAAACACACTCCTTAGCAACAAGTTCTAAGAACTCTGTTTCTAAATCTCCTTGAATATCCCATAAGACTTGATATAACCCGCCCGCTTTCGCTAGGGTGTCATGGGTTCCAATATCTTCAACAGTCTTGTTATTAATTACAATAATTTGATCAGCCTCTTTAGCGGTAGTTATCCGGTGAGTAATAATAAGCGTTGTCGATGTTTGTTCTTTTTGTTTTAATGCTTGACGAATAAGGGTATCGGTGCGACTATCAACCGCGCTTAAAGCATCATCAAATATTAAAATTGGTTTTTCACTAATAAGCACGCGCGCAATCGCTACCCGCTGTTTTTGCCCGCCAGAAAGCGTTGTTCCTCTTTCGCCAACCATCGTATCATAACCTTTTTCAAAATCACGAATATCATGGGCAATTGTGGCAATTTCACTGGCATTAATAATCTTTTCCATCGGGGCCTTACGCGCAGTAATATTAATATTGTCACGAATAGTGCGGGAGTAAAGAAACGGATTTTGTAAAACCGTACCCATATTTTTCCGTAAGTGATGTTTTTCAATGTCGCGAAGTTCAATATCATCAATTAAAATTGACCCTTCATATTCATACATCCGCATTAATAAATTAATAATCGTTGTTTTCCCGCTACCAGTGCGCCCAACGATCGCTACAGTTTGGCCCTTCTCAATTGTAAAGTTCAAGTTTTCTAAGGTATAACTACTATCACCAGGAAACTTAAAGGACACATTTTTAAATTCAATTTTTCCCGCAATCTCCGGTAATAAATCACCATTAATTTCAAATTCACTCTTTTCATCGAGTACTGTCGTAATACGGTTATATGCTACATTAGCGTGCGAGACATCATTAATTAATCGGCCTAAACCACGAATTGGCCAGATTAAAAGGCCAACAAGCATTAACGCTGCGGCAGCGTTACCAGCATCCATTTGTCCGTTTCTAGCAAGAAACACACTAATGAGGGTAATTACAAAATATTGACTAAGAGCAAAGAAATCCATTGCTGCCCAATACATACCAACAATTTTATTAGTTTTAATCACTGCATTTTTATGTGCTTTATTTTTAACTTCTAACTTTTCTGTTTCAAACTTTTCATTAGCAAAAGCCTTCACAACTTTAGCGTTATGGACATTTTCTTGAATAACGGTTAAAATTTCCGCTTCTTTTTCTTCAATATCGTTATAACGCTTCCAAATATTTTTAAAATAGAAATAAGAAGAAATACCATAAAGCGGAATGACCGCTAGCGAAATATACATTAAAAGCGGACTTAAAAAATACATTTGATACGCCCCGCTTAAGACCATGAATATTAAACCGACCGCATCCATTACGCGCATTACGACAAAGTTTGTTGTCACTTCCACATCAGTCGTTACTCTTTGAATGAGGTCACCAGTGTCACTATTATTATGATAATGATAGCTAAGTGACTGAATATGATCAAAAAGTTTAACGCGTAATTTTAAAGCAATGCTCTCTTGCACTTGGCCTTTAAGTCGTTGCTCAACAACCATTAAACTAAAACGAAACAATTGATATAAAAGGAGCGTAAGGGCAACATAAAGTGAAACCTCAAAAACATTTTGACCCTTTTCAAATATTTCAATAACAAATAACGGTAAATTAACACCGGTCACTACTCCATTATTTTGTAAGTATTTTAAAATGTACTGTGTAAATAGTGGTACAAAGGAATACGATACACGATGGAAGATAACTAAAAGCGTAACAAAAAACATCCCCCAAAAGTGGCCTTTTAGTAAGTGTAAGATTGAATGTTTCTTTGCTTTTTTTCTCTTCATATCTATCCTTCTTTTAATAGATCCTATTAAAACAATCTCTACTATTATACATTAAATGGAATAATTTATA
This sequence comes from Caryophanales bacterium UBA1361, assembly GCA_002306335.1. Classification (GTDB taxonomy): domain Bacteria; phylum Bacillota_I; class Bacilli_A; order RFN20; family CAG-826; genus UBA1361. Next base: position 43,098 of record DBRT01000037.1, on the reverse strand, counting down.
ACAACGATAAAATTAAAATAGGTACATATTTACATACTTTACACAAATTGTAGCTAGTAAAGTGCTTTCATAAGGAAGTTTATTCTATGTCCATTCAAATTGACCAGTGTATAACTGATAGTAAACTTTACCTTCTAAAATTAAATCCTCATGACTTCCGCGTTCAATAATTGAGCCTTTTTCCATTACTAATATTGCTTTAGCGTTTCGAATAGTGCTCAAACGGTGAGCAATAACAAATACCGTTTTATCTTCCATTAACTCATCCATCGCTTTTTCAATGAGTCTTTCACTACGGGTATCAATTGAGCTAGTAGCTTCATCAAGGATTAAGACTGGTGGTTGTAAAATAGCAGCGCGCGCAATAGCAATAAGTTGCCGCTGTCCACTTGAAAGATTTGCCCCGTTATCGTAAAGCATCGTTTCATAACCTTGTGGTAATTTAACAATAAAATCATGAGCGTGCGCAATTTTAGCGGCGCGTTCTACTTCGGCAATTGTTGCGCCAGGACTAGGATAAGCAATATTTTCAAAAATAGTACCAGTAAATAAATGTGTATCTTGAATAACGACACTTACTGATTGGCGTAAATCACTTTTTTTAATATCGCGAATATCAATCCCATCATAATTAATCGTGCCGCTATCAATTTCATAAAAGCGAGTAATAAGATTGATAATTGTTGTTTTACCGGCACCAGTTGAACCAACAAGCGCAACTTTTTCACCTTTTTCGGCATGTAAACTAATATTATTTAAGACGCGTTCATCTTGCTTATAACCAAAAACAACATTAGTAAAATCGACTCGCCCTTTAAATATTTCATAGGTGAATTCCCCGTTAGCCGTCGGAATCTTCCACGCTAAACTATTAGTCGGGTGTTCAGTTTCAACGATATTACCATCAATTTCAACAGCGCTGACAAGCCGGACTTTACCTTCATCTATTTCTTGTTCTAAGTCAAGAAAAGCAAAAATCCGTTCTGCCCCTGAAAGCCCGTTATAGAGAGCATTTAATTCAGTCATAAAGTTATTAAACGGATTTGAACTTTGGCGGACATAAATTAAGTATGATCCTAGTGCTCCTAAACTTAGCCAGCCATTTAATACAAAAAGCGCACCAGCAATCGCACTAATCGCATAATTAAAATACGACAAACTAACAATCATTGGTGTCTTTCGTAACACTAAAGTATTCGCGTATATTCCGCTTTTCGTTAATGCATCATTGCGCCGCTTAAATTCTTTCATGTCTTCTTTTTGGTGTGAAAACATTGCTGATACTTTAAGCCCTAACATCATTTCTTCAATATAACTATTTAAATGCGCAGTATCTTTTTGAACACTAGCAAAACCAACCCGCATTTTTTGACTATTACGCAGTACCATAAAAAACATTACAACGATGAAAAAGACAACAATCAGTGACAAATAAAAATTAATAAGGAAAAGAAATACAATTGTGCCAATGCCTGTTACTACTGAATAAATCATCGTTGTAAACCCAGTATTAAGTGCTTGATTAAGTGTGTCAACATCATTAGTGAAATAGTTCATAATTTCACCGCGCGGTGTCCTGTCAAAATAAGATAGCGGTAATTTTTGACTATGAGCGAAAAGTTCATTGCGAATGTCGGCGATAACAGTTTGTGAATATTTAACCATCATCGGGTTATAAATAAGTGCACTTAAAGCACCTGAACCGAAAAGGATCGCTAATTTAATAAGTGACTTATTTAAACCATTTATATCAAAGTCTAATATGCTTTTATCGATGATTTCACGCATTACATAAATACCGTAACCATTAGTAAACCCGCTCCACACAACAAGGAGTACAATAAAAACTAGCGGCACAGGTCGTTTTAATAAATAACTAAAGAGCCGGCGCATTGTTTGCTTCATATGTTTAGGCTTACTTTGCTTTTTCATGCTTTTGCTCCTTTTAGTTGGGTCGTGTAAATATCGTGATAAATCTCATCATTTTCCACAAGTGAGTTATGCGTACCTGCCCCGTGAATTTCCCCTTCATGCAACACTAAAATATGATCAGCGTCTTTAATAGCACTCACACGTTGCGCAACAATAATTAAAGTAAGTTGCGGATAAAGTTTCCGTAATTTAGTGCGAATTTTCCCTTCATTAATCGTATCAATCGCTGATAAAGAATCATCAAGCACTAATATTTTTGGTCTTTTTAGTAATGCTCTTGCTAATGCTATTCGTTGTTTTTGACCACCTGAAAGCAAAGAGCCTGCTTGCCCGACTTCACTATTTAAACCATTTGCTAATTTATTCACAATTTCGTCACTTAGACTTGCTTCTAATGCCCGATTAATTTCTTCGTCACTTGCATCTTTATTACCCCATAGCAAGTTATCACGAATTGTTCCGCTAAAGAGCATATTATTTTGAAAGACAATGTTAATAGCATCTAGAAGATTATCCGCACTATAATCTTTAACATTATGGTCGTCTAAAATAATCTCACCATCAGTTACATCATAAAGCCGTGCTAAAAGATGGACGAGTGTTGATTTACCGCTTCCAGTTTGACCAATAATCCCAAGTGTTTCACCAGCCTTAAGCGTGAAATTAATGTTTTTTAAAGCATAATTATCATCACTTGTGCCCGGATACTTAAAACTTACATCTTTCACAATTAAACTCGGTTTTGCTTTAACACTTAAATCATTAATCAAGTATTCAAGACTAGTGTCAGTGTTAAGTACTTCACTAATTCTACTTTTTGAAGCGCTAGTGCGACCAAACATAATTAATATTTGCGCAAGCATCAGCATCGCATTTAAGAGTTGTAAAACAAAGGTTAGTAACCCTTGAATTTCACCAATTTTAGCTTCGCCAGTATTAATTAAATTACCACCGACAAGCAGAAGACCAATAATCGTTGAATAAAGTCCAAGTTGCATAATCGGACTATTGAGTGATACTGTCATAAACGCATTACTAGCGACTTTACGATACATCTTATTAATCGCCTTAAACTTTGCTTCTTCTTGCTCTTCCGTAACATAAGCTTTAACAACACGGATCGCTTGAAAGTTTTCTTGTAAAGTACGGTTTAATTCATCAAAATTACGTTGCATCCGTTCATAAAGTGGTCTAACTCGAAAAACAATGACTAGCATCGCAAACGCAATAACAGGAAGCGTAAGTGCAAATACAATTGCTACTTTAGAATTCATATTGAAACTAAGCATTAATACCATCGTAATCATAAATGGAGCACGGAATATCCCGCGCATCCCAATAATGATGGCATTTTGAATAGTGTAAGTATCATTTGTAAGCCGTGTAATCAAAGAAGATACAGCGAATTTATCACGCGCTTCTTGGTCTAAACTTTGTAGTTTCGCAAATTGAGCACGACGTAATTCCGCCCCAAATCCTTGACCAGTACGAGCGACATAACGGACACCAATGATGCCAATAAAGAAAGCAAGAAAAGCCGAACATACCATAAGGGCACCCCATTTATAGATATAAGGTAAATCATTATTAGCGATACCAACATCAACAACGCGACTTGCCATAAATGGCACTAGTGTTTCTAAAACAGTTTCAAATAAAATAAAAAAGATGGCAAGAATCCCTTCTTTCCATACTACTTTAAAATATTTGAATAATCCTTTTTTCATAGCATTATTATGCCAGTAAAATCTCTTTTTCTCTATATATAAGCTACTAAGATTTTGCTGTTAATGTTTCTAACGTTACTAGGCGTCCTTTTCTTAGCTTTAGTCTTCCACCAAACCAGAAAAACTTTTCGCGTTTTAAGTACGCTATCAACGCCTTAGCATTCTCATACCCTAAATCAAAATATTGCTGTGTTTTTTCAGGACTAAAATCAAGCGACACTTTAGGAAACGGTCCTAACTCTTCTAGCGGGGTAAAATCAATATGTAAACGACCAGGTAATGGTTTTGTTGGTAAAAGTTTTGGATCTAGACCAATTGAAATAATTATATTAGCGTTAGCGATAAGCGCTGGTGTAAACGGGAAATTATCGACTAAACCGCCATCCACATAACGAGTGCCTTCAATTTCTTTTTCCCCAAAGACAAGCGGAATAGCAGCACTTGCTAAAACAGCTTTTAGCGGGTGTTCACTTTCATTTAAAAAGACAACTTCTTTTTCGTAATTTTTCATATTTAATTTTGCAAATAAACCTTTAGTGGGTACTTTTGCTAAAGTGACATAGCCTTCAATCTTTGTATTTCTAAATGCTTCTTCATTAGTGAACGGTAATATTTTTTCTAAGATACCTTTAGTGTTATAAAAGCCGCTTACATTCCATGTTTCTTTGAATTTGTTTCTACCATAAATCGCTTCATTTGTGAATTCTTTCCACACATTAATCATCTCTTCAATACTTAAATCATGCATTAATAAAAGGGTGTGGATGGCCCCAATCGAGGTACCGCTAGCGACCCTAACGCGTTTTAATATTTTAGTCTCGTGCAGCGCTTTTAATACACCAATTTGATAGGAGCCTTTCGCGCCACCACCACCTAAAACTAAGGCTATCTTCTTCATAAATTAAATTTTCCGAATAAGTCCAGCTTCTAAGAGTTCATCGATTGTTTGCGCTGCTGGTATATCACTTGCCCCTAGTTTATATTGTGGGTCTTTTTTTAGTTCAAGTTTCTGCATTAAAATATCAATCGCTTGGAGCGCACGCTTGACACCAGTATTACCACTGATACGTAATAAACTTGGTGTTAATTCGTGTTCTTTATAACGACTAACATCATCAATCTTAATATTTACATCACTTAATTCTTCAAGCGTTAAGGCAATATACATCCGTAAAACATTACCAATCAATTTAAATTTAACAATTGTTTTCCCGCTTAATGTAAAGCGTTCTTCACGCCATGAAATAGTATTATTAACACTAGTGTAAGAGAGAATTTCTTGTTTTATTTTTAAATAGCGTTCGCGACTTGCTTCTGGCGCTAAACTAACTTGTGCAGTATAAGAATAACTATATTTAATGGCGGCGAATTGATCGTCATCAGTGTCTTCTTTTTTAACTTTAACTTTTTGTGCTTCTCTTTCTACTTTTTTTGTTTTAACTTCTTCAGTAACCGGTTTTTCTGGCGTTACTTCTGTTTTAACTTCTGTTTTAGGCGCTTCAACCATTTTTAGCGCTCTTTCTTCAGGCCGCATTTTTTCTTTACTTGGTTCTTTTTTGGAAACAATAAGATAAATAACGACCGCTAAGAGTAGGAAAGCAAAAAATAATACAATCGTTACTGTATCATTATCTAGTAAGTTTGCTAAGGTTTTCATATGTATCTCCTTTTGCTTATAGCGGTGTTTACACAATAATTGTACTTATTTTAGGTGCTTTTTGCAATGTTATTCGACAATTGTGGCCGCGAGATTATTAATTTCATCATCACGTAAGCCAATATGCGATAAGTAAGCTCTGCTCCCACCATACTTTGTGTATAAATGATCTAATGTTCGCTCCATGTATTCAGGTTCACTAAGAATGAAGCGTCGCCATTCTGGTTTAATAAATTTATAGCCTGGTCGTGATAAGTTATTAGTGTACGATTCACTATAATTTTCAACGATTACAGAATGCGGAACACCCACTAAGTCTAGGAGTAACATTGTGACAACTCCGGTCCGATCTTTACCAGCGGTACAGTGGAAATAAATACCGTCCCGCGGATACTTTAAGAAGATTTTAAAGATCGTTAGCAGTTTCTCTTGCGAGTCATCAAGCAAATCAATGTATAAGTCGGTCATATCTTTATAACCTTGTTCACGCATTTGCCAAAATTCGCCCATCATATCGACATGATAATACTTGATATCTTTATAACCTCGTAACGGACTTGGTGTTTTTTCGATTTCATTTGTATAGCGTAAATCCACTACTACTCTTACTCCTAAGTTATAAAAGTGCTCTTTTTCGATTTCAGTCATTGTGCCTTTGGCAGTACCTCTAATATATTTATAACGCCGTGTCTTAGTACCATACTTTGTATCAATCTCACCTAAGTCACGCACATTGAATAAGTTGTTTAAGAGAAATAAATTATTTTGTTGTTTGACCATAACTACCTCCTGCTTACACTATGATATCACATTACACTACTTCTTTCTTTAGTAAAGAAAACGCATTATTTACTAAGAAAAGTCGCTAAATTGGCTAAAAAATGTTATCGTTATCATCTTTTTCGTATTTTTAGATGTTTTTGGTTGTAATTCCCTGCAAATATGCTTTAATTAAGATGAAATACCTTTTAATAAAGGTAGATTATAAGCGAAAGTAATCATTAAAATGTATCTCGCACACTAACCTTAAAGCTTATGAAAAAAATTGTTATCCCGTTAGTAATGCTCTTATCCTTAGTCGGTTGTAAGACTGAGAAATTAATTCGTGTCGCAACGAGAGGTTGCATTCATGAAGAGATTTTAAACGCGGCTAAAGCTCCACTTAAGGAAATGGGTTATCGCTTAAATCTTGAAACAATTGATAATGCTTTGCTCGCTAATTCTTCATTATCAAGTGGCGGGATTGACGCAAATATTATTCAAAGAACAGATGATTTAATTGCCTATAATAACCGGGTATCAAAACGCGCAGAGCTTACTAGTGCTGGTCGCGTCTATCTTTCAGCACTTGGTGTATATTCAGGAACGAAAACAACACTCAAGGATTATAATCCTGGCGACAAAATTGTCATTAGTGATCGCGCTGAAGATTATGAACGGATTATGAGTTTTATCGAGGAAGTTTTTACTGTTACTGTATTTAACGAACAAGAAAAAACACCAAATTATCGACAAACACCACTTGACTCTTTAACAATTGAATATATGAATCCAGATTTAATTCCTGAAGCCCAAAAGCATCCCGAAGAAGCTTTTTACATTATGACTGGTTCACAAGCTTATAACAGCGGACTTAGTTATGAACATATTCTCGCTACTGAAACTAGTAATGATTATGCATTTATTGTCGGTATTCGGCGCGGCGAAGAAAATAATGATAGAATACGCGCACTAATGAAAGTATTATATAGTGATGAAATCGGTGACTTTATCGTTGAACATTTCCGCGGATTAATTATTCCTTATCGTTAATTTATAAATAAGGGGCTAAGGCCTTTGCAATTACCGCATAACCCTTACCTGAAATATGTAACCCTTCAACTGTATAACGGCGGTCAATCCGCCCTTTTTTATCCGCTAAAAGAGTGTAGAAATCTAAATATTTAAGTCCTTCTTCAGCACAAAAATTAATTAAGAGTTCATTTGTCTTTTTAATTTTCTTATTCGTTCTTAATCCAACAATAAATGTGGATAAAAACTTTTTAGTGCGTGAGACAGGATAAAGTGAAATGCAAATTACTTCAATATTTGGTACTTCTTTTTTGAATGTTGTAATAATCTTTTTTATATTAGCGACTATTTTACGAGGACTACTTCCTTTGGCTAAGTCATTCGTGCCAATTTGTAAAAATAACTTACTTGGCGCTAGTGCTACTACATTATCAAGCCTTTTTAATACATTTTTGGTCGTATCACCAGCAATACCGCGGTTATATATCTTTACACCCGGAAAGAAATCTTGAATCGGAAAAAAGTCTGTTAAACTATCACCTAAAAAAGCAATCTTTCCGCTTTTGGCTTCTTTGTTAACTTCTTCAAATATTTCTAAGCGATTAACTGCATTTGTGTGTACGATAAATAAATAAATGGCAACAATTAAAATAAGTGCGCCTAAGACACTTACTAACACAATTTCTAGTGGACTCATAATAAGTAGCTCCTCTTTTCAATTATCTTTATTTTAGCAAATATAATATAAGACTTTTTATAAATTAAAGACTTTTTTACTTTTTGATTATAATCTCTTCCACTTCAAACATTATAAAACTATTTTTGTACTTTGTTTATGCCTTAAGAGCACAAATGGTTTTCACATAAAATTATGCGTTACACGATTGTTTTAAAAAGTAATTACTATATTTTGTGGTGTTTTGTTGTTTACTTTTGTGGTATTTTGCCAGTTATATTTGTGGTAAAAAATGCAGCTAATAAATAAAGTATCGTAACTGTACAAGTATCTTATTACTTATAATCAACAATTAACATATCATCTGCAAAGTAAACATTAAATATACATGCGCGACGATCAGGTGAAGGTTTATCAATAGGAGTATGAACTGAATCAAAAAATAGATTTCGCTTTATTGTTTTTTATATCTTTAACTATTAATTTGTCACTTTTTTGTGAGAAAGGCACACTAAAAACAAACCTAAATTAACTGTAAAATTAAAAATTTTGCGGGAAAATTTAAGTTTTTTAGTAATAAAACTATTACTTTAATGATATTTTAACCAAAAGCATCAGCGAAAAACTACCACTTTTACAACTTCTTTACAACTTTTTACAGCTTTATGATATATCTGGCTCTTCGTTTGCTTTAAAGTTTATGTGTCTGAAAGGAGGTGTTCAGATATGAAAAATGCAATTTGCAGAATCGGAGTACTTATGGCGATTGCTATGGGTAGTCTCGAGCTTGTATCCATGCGGATTAAGGAAGAGCCATTTGATACAAGTAACACTATTACCCGTTATACACGGGAAACTTCTTCCACCATACGTGACAGTTTTTTTACCACGATTGATTTTAAAGCCGCTATTAGTGATAACACTATTATTAAAGGAGCTACACTAACTGCGGATGATAGCGATATGATCTCTTTACTCAATAACGATTTATACGGTATTGGATATATTTCCTACGCCGCACTTGAATCTTCCGAGCTTAAAGCTTTAATGATTGAAGGGGTTCGCGTCTCCGAAAAATCAATTATTGATGATTCGTACAAATTATCACGAAACTTTAACTACATCACAAAAGCTCCTAGTGACTTAAGTGAAAAAGAATATGCCCTAATTACAGGGTTCATCGCCTTTAGTAAGTCACGCGAAGGCTTAAGTATTATTAAGGCCAAAGACGGAATCGTTACCCAAAATATTGAAGAGGCTGAAAGTTTTACAACACTCTTAGCGAAAAGCGAAAATAGCGCTCTAGCGAAAATGCTTTATAACACTAATGAAGCACCAATCCACATTAAACTTGGTGGTTCAAAATCTGTCGAAAGTATTAGTCGTGCCTTAAGTAGTGCTTTTACTTCTTTAGTGCCCGCCTTTAAAGCTGTTCATAACTACACTAGTAATGAAATGGCTTACGAAGCAACACAAGGGATTAAAAAAGATAGCGCTGAATCACTTCATATTTGTTTTTTAGCCCGGGATTTAGATATTAATGAAACTGAACCCGCACTTGTTGGCAGTTATGGCGTAATTAGTAAAGACGCTATCGTTGCTGTCGTCAGCAATAAAAACCATGTCCTTAGTGACATTACACGCGATCAATTAAAACAAATTTACAAATCTGAAACAATTACGTGGTCCGCACTTGAATAGCGCATCACTTGTTATCTAACTGTCACGATAACATTCTTAAAGGAGCGGTACATCTTCATAAAATGATGATAACCGCTCTTTTTTATATTTTTAAATTTATACAATAACTATTAAACTTATTAGTAACGACGCTTACGATTTAGGAAGAAAAAACCCGCCACAGCGATAAAGGCCATTATGCCTAGTACATAGAAATTTTGTTTATTATCACCACGAACTGCGGGTATACCGCTTGGTGGTAGTATACGGTCAATGAAGTTTGTAAATGTAACCGTTCCATATTTTTGTAAAATATATACATAACGCGCCATAGCTTGTGACACTAAGTCACCACTTAATGTTGCAGTCGCATTTTTTAAGTCTGCTTGCACATCTGGCGCTAATTCATTAAATAAATTTCCTAGTTCCTCCCATTTATGACTTGAGATATTATTAACCGCCCCAGTTGCGTCACAGTTTCTTGTTTCATAGAGATTCTTATCAGCGGGTAACACAAGTTCCGGGGTTGAAACATGCTCTGGTTCGAAAGGTTGACATCCATTATTAAAAGTAACTTTTTCTGGTCTATCTTGTCCTGAAATATTAAGTGCATAATAGCCGTAAGGTAATTCATGTCCCATATCTACTACTTTTTTGCATCATCCGGCCTGGCCAACCTCCTAATGGTTCAGTTCCGTCTGTATTCTTACCATAAGCAAATACAACATACTCGTTAAATCCGCCGTTATCCACTTTAATATCTAAATTACGATTGTAAAACCTTAAATTAATCCACAAATTTAGCGTACAATGTAATGTCACTTGTTAAATCTTTTGGAACATATGCCGTTTCTAATAAAGCATTGACAATTTCATCATCGGTTAATCCTTGCGTATGGTCGGTATCTATATTGGCGTAATGTAAGTCTTTATACGCTTGAATACTTGGAACTGCCCATTCTACAATCTTATGTCCTTTAACATCGACCCCTAAATAAGTAAGTGCCAAATGTTGGCTTCCATACCCCGCAAATAAGTCGATAATTCTTACCGGTTTAGTTATTTTATAAGCTTCATACAGAAAATCAAATATGCTACTTTGTCCCATTTAATTCGCCGGCAATATTCACAAATGAGTTTAAGATTTTAATTAATTCTCTTTCATCAGCGAATACTGTTTCTAGCGTTGTTAATCCTTTTACAATTTCTATTACCTTATAATCAATTCGGATATATGATACTAAAATTTTCTCACCGGGTCTGTGCCATAAGAGTTGATAACTTTGATTTCTTGTCATCTTGATTTGAAATCGTTTTTCGAGTAATTCTTTAATTCTTGATAGTGTCATTTAGTTGTTCTCCTTTTTTCGTTTTAAATTTCTTCAAATTCATCAAGTATTTTTTCTAAGGTTGATAAAATGGTGCCGGGGTATAATTTAAACCAGTAAAGGCTGCTGCTTCTTCAATTAAAAGTTCGCCATAATATTTTGTTACTTTATGATACGTTGTACCAGCATTGTGAAAGTAAATTTTTTGCATTTTAAGATCATAAACGACCATATAATTTCCAGCAGTATTTACATCAAAACTCTCATGATAACCTGAAGAAGGATCACCAGGCATAATTACATCACTTGCATTCGACTTATGATCATCAAAATCAATAAATCCGCGTTAATAAGGTTCATTTAATGTTTGTTTGTACACAAAGATTTTAAAATCATCAGCGTTAAAGGCTCTAGTAAGTGAAAGATAACGGCCATCATAACCACTGATACCAACTAAACAATTATTAATATCGTGCGTTGTCCAGTCACCAACAGCAGGGCCCCGCAATGCATACGAAGATGTACCTGTTGGTGTTGATGGTGTTGCCCCGAGTAAACTTGTATACTCGACTTTCATCCGCCTTGCGCCCGCAGGACTACCCCCAGCGTTATCAGGATTAAAAACTTGAACCTTAATTTCTCCGGGATAAATTGTAATAAAGTTAGCATCGGGCGAATCTTCATATCGATAAATATAATCGCGTGAAAGCGATGGTGTCGTATCAAATTGAAGGTCTTCCATTGGTGCCCCAGTATTATAGTCATATATTTTGTAATATCCAGCGTGCGACTGCGTAAAGGTATATACATAAATATCAGAACCGCCGGGATATTCCGTGAATTTTTATGACACTGATGGTTCCCATCCAATTGAATCGCCGACTAAGACCGGTATCGTCGTTGCCGCTTTTGTTTTTACCGCGTCCTTACGAAAAAACGCTGGTGTGATAATTGCACTAATTAATAGCGAAATAACGGCGCTCCTAGCTAACCATTTTCGATTTTGTTCATCTTTTTGATTCCCTCTTTTTATCAAACTAATGCGAACACGGTGATTAATATTACTAAAATAATAAATATTTTCAATTTCACTTTACTATTTTAATTCACCATTAACAAGATAGCAAATATCTTTATGCCCATAGGAACAGCATAATAAATGCCAAAATTTTGCCAAGAAAAGATATAAAACAACCCTATTTACATTTCTATTAACAAAAAAAGGTCTGATATTTCATCAAACCTCTTGTTATAAACTGGGGCGACCGAGGGGACTTGAACCCCCGAATGCCTGGTTCACAGCCAGGTGTGTTAACCGCTTCACCACGGCCGCCAGTTAGCAAAAGATATTTTACTTGTCTTAAACATATTTGTCAAAGGATTTCGCCACAAGTTCAAGAATTGGCAGTTCTCTACGCGCTACTAACAAACCAACACCTTTGATTTTTAGTTGTTCTTTGTACAAAAGAATGGCTTTTTGTATGGGAACCCAGACGATTTTATCAATAAGGCGCGATTCCCTTTCTTCAAAGTGACGCTGACCAACTTTTGTCACTTTAAATAAATAATAATACGAATAATTTTCTTGTTTTATCAAATTATAAAAGTCATGAATAATCCCAATTTTCGCTAAGAGTTCAACTTTTACACCAAGCTCTTCATCCATCTCACGGATAGCACTTTCTAACACTGTTTCATTAATACGCTTACCGCCACCTGGTAATTCATAATAATCACGGTGACCAAATTTATCCGTTGCTAAAATATGGGTCAAAGCTATTTCCCCTTTTGCGTTTAAACATACACCGCGCGCCGCTATTCGGGCGTTATATAAAGCGGCTTTTGGATACTCACTATCTTTTAAACTTTTAATAATTTCCATTTTTTAAATTTACTAAATATGCATTTTAAATTAACTCAACTATTAATTTTTCCTTTTTTTGCAGTCTTTAGTTTTCTTTCCAAAATTTCAGCAAGATTTTTAATTTCACTTTGCTCTATTGAAATTAATGTAACTCCTTCTTTTTTGTATATATCTAATTTATATTTTTTTGATTCCTCATATTTTTCATCATTCGTTATTCCCCAATACTCTATAATGACATCACCTAAATCTTTATATTGTGGTAATGTCCAATCCGGTGTTATCTCAACACCATCTTTGGAATAAAAAGGCTTTTCATATTGATGAAATATTCTTCTACTAAAAAGCAAATTATCAATAATAACCTCATCTTTACTTTTTACCAGATGACCATCCTCGGTTTTGTATATGGTGTTGTAGTAATCCTCTTCTAAAATTTTCGCTTCCTTACATTTTGCAATATTGACTATTATATTTTTATCTTTATATTTGTTATAACAAACCTTACAAAAATGATATCCATCAGTTCTTTCACCACATGTTATGCAAGTATTTTGAGAATCAATTATTACAGTTGCACTTACTGGATCACAATTCGGACAAGGTTCATCACTTTTAATAATTGAACCACAATTTTCACATTTTATTATTTTTCCTTCTTTTAGTTGTTTAGCATGTTCTCGACATAATCAATCTTTTCTCACATTACCAATATAGGATGATGTTTTCTTGCCACAAATTGGACATTTTTGTTCCATTGTTCTACCTCCTATTTTCATTAGTATAACATTATCATGGTATGAACTGGTATAGATTAGATTCTAATATTAATACTGTAAATTAAGTTATTAAATCCAAAAAACTCCCAGTTAGGGAGTTAAATCAGTGTCAATCCTCACTACTATGCTGTTAAGCAAAAAGGCACGACCATTTCTGGGTGATACATATAAAGATCATTATGGTCCCCACTTTGATAATAAAGGTAATGATTAATCACATTTAAATTGCGGACACTCATATCAAAATATATTGTTCTTTCATAAGTCTTTTCAACATAGTTATAAATGACGATATCACGATCAATTACTAAATAAAGATATTTATCATCATTATTAACGCTATGTGCTCCGCCTTTACATATAAATGTAAGTGTATCAGTCTTTATTTCATAAAAGTAATACGCGGGTCCTTCTTGTGTTTGTAAAGACACAAAGAATAAACGATTATGTTCATCGACATAATCTTCACTTAATAAATGCACATAATTAAGTGCTTTAAATCCGCGTTCAGTGAAATTAGCAATCGTGGTGCGACCGGATAAGTTATAAGACGCTAATTTAATCTTCAGTGCTTCACTATCCGTATAAATGACTTTATTCCATACATGATTAATATTATCAAGCATACTACTATATTTAATCATCGTCATATTACTTAAATTGTAACAAACGAAATAGAAATCATCTCCAAACCCTTCAATCGTAGTTTTTAAATATAAATAATTAGTCTGGCGTGATGCATAACTTACACCGCGTTCTAGCACAAGATCAGTGGTCATTGATAATAAGTCATATGTATATAAATAATTTTCGGTACTACCGATAAAATAAATAGTGTTCTCATAAAGCGTTAAATATGTAATACTTGACATGTCTGCAAGTAACTCTGTGCTTGTCGCTGTTACGGGATTATAAGCATAAATGCTACCACGATTTGCATAATAATGCATTTTTCGTTCAAAGTCATATACCGCGAGGCTACGGTTCATAGTATTCCCGTTTGTGTTCCCGTAACGACTTGAATTAGATATAAATTGCAGTTCTTCATTAATTGTTGATTGCTCAGATGAAGGTGTGTTACTTGATGCTTCGCTTGTTAGTGGTTCATCACTTGATTCTTCAAGCGGTTCACTACTTGGAAGGGAGGTGGATGTTGGTGTTGAAGTCACTTGTGTACTAGTAACTTCTTCGGAGGGTATATTACTACTTGAAGTTTTGTCATTACAACTAACAAGCATTAAAAGACAAAAGGTTAACACCGTAATTATTTTGCTTTCATAAAGTTTTTGTTTCTCCTTAAATTTATTGTAGCATTTTTAATATTAGAGAAATACAACATTTTATATGATAATAAAAAATGCTCAATATATGAGCATATATTAATTTTCTGGCGGAAGCACTGAGATTCGAACTCAGGCGGGACTTGCATCCCCTATCGGTTTTCAAGACCGACCCCTTCAACCGCTTGGGTATGCTTCCGTATGGTGGACCCTATAGGACTCGAACCTATAACCAACCAGTTATGAGCCGGGAGCTCTAACCATTGAGCTAAGGGTCCAGCTTAATTTTAGTATTGGTAGCTGCGGAGGGATTTGAACCCCCGACCTGCTGGGTATGAGTCAGCCGCTCTAAACCAACTGAGCTACGCAGCCACAATATAATGGTGGAGCCGACGAGGATCGAACTCGCTACCTCATGCGTGCAAGGCAAGCGCTCTCCCAGATGAGCTACGGCCCCATAATAAATGGTCGGGATGACAGGATTTGAACCTGCGACCTTCTGTTCCCAAAACAGACGCGCTACCAAGCTACGCTACATCCCGATGCTTGTATATAATATCAAAGGTATAAAAATTTAGCAAGTATTAACAAACTTGAGTTCTTGCTTTCTTGCACTAACAATCGAAAAGGTTAATTTATCTATTAATTGATTAGCGGTTAAATTATCTTTTTTTATCAAATATGCATGTTTCTTGAAGATAAAAAGATATTTAAAAGACTATCACTCTCTTTAAAATTTGCGTTTATGCTTATTAAGAAAATGGATTATATCATCGTTTCTTTTATTTTTATGGTTGGTATAAAACCATGTTGACAAATCCTGGATAATTCGGTGTTACTTTTGGTTCAGTATAATAATTAAACATAATCTCAAAATTACCTTCAAGATTAATCACTTTATAATAGTTGTTCTCAACAACATGTTCAACAGTAAATTTTGTTCTTCGAAAACATCTTTTATTTCCGAACAACGATCTGGACCAGGAATAACAACTGAAACTTGACCGTAACCTACGCCCGCGAGACAAAATTCAATATTTGGAACATTAGGGATAGTTAGCTCAACATTATTATCAATTAAATATTTATCAATAAGTGCCTTAGGCCATTCGTGAAACGCAAATAAGCCTTCAAAAGCTTTCGAATAGTAATCAAGCAGTAATTGAATATAAATTAGCATCCCACCTGTCGCTAGTCTTTCATTATAAGTGGAGTCTAAAAAGTTATAGCTTATCCGTATAGTCTCGTTAGCGTTTATGCAAAAAGTGCGGCTAAAAATAAAAATTTGGTCTTTTTCCTAATCACTCTCCAAAAATTTCTTACATACAATCGCATTTTATATTAATTATGCTGTTCGTGCAACAAATAATAGAAAATGTATTAAAGGATAGCTTCATAATGCTTAAAAAAGCTTTAATAATCAGTTCACTATTCTTCTTTTAAGTACTTAGTAATTAAGTTAAAGTACTCATTAACATTCTTTTCTTTATCAAAAAGTTCAATTTGATCATACTTTAATTTTGGCTTAGTTTTAGCATTAGCGAGTTTTTCAATTGTTTCCGCAACCTTTTCATAATTACGATAATTAATGGGATAGAGCTCACTTACCTCATTTACCCATTCTTCATTATGATAAAAAGTTTCAAGTCCAATAAAAATAATCGGTTTCTGTGCCGCTAGACAACTTGCCGTTTTAAGTGGTAATGCCGTTTTAATTATCCCTGGCAATATTGATATTACATTTACATCCGCATTTTTATAAAGCTGGGCACTATCTTCCACACTATGTGGCGGGTAATAAGTAGCGTTAACAATATTTTCGTCATGAATTCGTTTAGCGATTCTTGCAGCTTGACTACCTTCACCAACGATATGAATATGAATGCGCGGTTCATGCACTAAAAGTTTTGCCGCACTTAAAATGACATCAATATCTTGGACATAGCCAATGTTACCAGCGTAAACGACATTAAATTGCAATGGATCAAAAAATGTATACTTCTTCACTAGCGGAGTCTTCCGCACTTCACTAATATCAAAGTTATAGATGACACTTATTTTATTATTAAAGTCGCCTTTCTTTAAAAGTGTTTTACGCATTGTTTCACTAATAGTGACGACTTCACTAGCGCGCGCTAAACTTTTAACTTGTAAAGGATTAAAAACTTTATACGCAAAACTATTTTCTTTAAAGATATTATCAGGATAAATATCTTGAACATTATAAATAACTGGTATTTTCTTTCTCGCACAATACCTTGTTACTAAATAACTATAAAGCAGCGGCGGGTTACTAGAAACAAAGACAACATCACTTTCTACTTTACGCAATTTTTTCGCTAAACGGCGCGACACACTGATATAACGTCTAAGTAATTTAAATTTACTAAAGCGACTCGGGTGATAAGTGTAACACTTTACACGATGAATCGTAAACGCCCCTTTTTTCTCAACACTCGTTTTCTTATATTTTTCTTGTTCACTTAACGGAATCCCGCGTGTCGGATTAGGGGTGATAATATTAATTTCATGCCCCGCTTTAATTAGCTTATCCCAAAGCGGACGATAGAGGTAATTAATCGTCGGATTCTCGGGGTCATAATAAAAAAGCATAAATGTTATTTTCATACTTTAAAGTATAACACGACACTAATAATAAAACAGAAATTTAAGTATGATTTGCCGCATTATTCACTAATAACACAAAATTTATACTTTATTTTTATAATATTCGCGACGTGTTGTTCGGTCATAGATAATTCTAGTTTCGCGTTTTATTTGTTGCGGAGTGTAACCTATTGACTCACGCATTTTAACAAACTTTTCAATACTTATATATAGGGATCATATTCTGGTGGAACACTACCATCACCAATCATAATGAACCCAGTAATTAAATTACGATTACGATTAAATTCACGAATACCTTTTGCCGGACATTTCGCGGTTGGCACGGCGCAGTCATATTCTTCACTATATGTCCACCATTCATCATTACTCATAAATATATATTGTGTTAAATCAGTCACTTTTCATTACTCCTCGCTTTTACCTAATCTTACACTCTTACAAATAATAGAGTCAAGTGTATTCTTATGCACATGAAACTAAATTTCTTTTCAAAAATAGAAATGAGAACTCAATATTCATATTTATTGTCCAGAATTTTGGATTGCAACATGTATTTCATTTACCAATAGAATAGATACCGTCAACATTCGGCGCTGTTCCAAAAGCATCATTATCGAACATATTCTTTGGTGATACATTATTGCGATTTTCTAGTTCTGATGCACAAGACACATTGATTATTGGTGCACCATCTATGATTGTCTTTTTCATAAAATAGAACGAATGAAAAGGAAAACCTAATTCAAGAATATTTGAATTGTGTGTAGTAAAAAATAGTTGTTCACCACTATTAAGTAAAGCAGTCATTTTTGCTAAAATTGCTGTTTCAATGTCAGCAGTCACATATGAAAATTGCTCATCCACTAAATAGAGTCCGTTACGGTGATTTTTAATTGAAAAAAGAATATTACTGATCGCCACCCCATATTTAGTACCGCTTGAAAGCAGCGGAATACTTGAAATGTCATTACCGTTTTGAATTAATACTTTTCGCTCATCACTATATTCAATAACTATCGCATCAGCAGCATCTTTACTATGAAAAACATTCTTAATTGCTGGATCTAATGTTTTCATTACATTGTTTAATATATCTAAATAATCATCTTTTTCACTTTCATTGATATCAGCATGTATATAAAACTTATCAAATAATTCTTCAGTTGATGGAAGGACTACTTGCCAACCAAAATTATCATAAAACTCTTGTAAAGCTACTTGCCAACTTTCAAAGACATATTCATGATTATCTAACTCATTAATACTATTTTCGTATGAATCACCTTCAGTGAGTTTCTTGCTATACATTGCAACTTCAACAACGTTTTGATTATTTACATTATTTTTAATTATTCTAATTTTAGCGCGGTATAAAATAGCAACATCATCATATTCATTTACAAAGTCAATTTCAATGTTGCCGTGTTCATTGTTTTCACTTATAAGACTATCTAAAAAACTAGGATTTTTACGATGCAGAAATAAAGAAATTCTCCAAATTAATTTAATGAGAGAAGTTTTCCCTGTTGCGTTTGAACCAATTAACACTACTAATTTCTTATATCTAAAAGTTGGAATTGTGCGAAGATGTTCTCCTTCAATTAGCGTTTTCTTAAGTTTACGCGGATAACTAAAATTAACTTCGAAATCCTTAAAGGCTAGAATATTATCTAACTTCAAATTTAAGACAATCATATTATTTGCTCCTTGTATATTCAAGTTTTTTGAACTTACAATTTTATTGTAATAAATTTTAATTTGAAAAACAAGTATTTTCAAACTTTTTAAAACTTTTTAAAAAAATGTTAAATACTTAAATAGAATATGCAGCGACCAATAAATTAAAATCAATTTTTAAAAAAAGACTACATTTTGATGTAGCCTTATTTTTAGTAAATAGTTTTATGACAAACAATAATTATGCGCCAGGCTTTGACACTTTATTAATAAAGATTGGGTATTTATCTTTTAAAGAGAAGGCATAAAACGGACGATTAACAGAAAGATCAATTGGTTCATCGTAAAGTGGACCAGTTGATGTACAGCCGGAAACTGCGGTCATTGATTCTCCTGCCACACCATATTTATTAAATTCAAAGTCATTTGATTGCACAACAGCGTCAATAACTAAATCATTATAAACATCATCTTTAAGTAATTTACTCATATAGATTTCGTTATGCGTAATAACATTTTCTAATGTGTCTGTTAAATTTAGACCTTCAACTTTGTTATGGAAGAAGGGTACATAGCCAAAAGCGGGAACAAGTTCAGCCTCATTAACAAAATTAGTGTAAGCTTCAGTGATATTTACATGATTAATATTAACCTCTTCGTTTGGTAAAACTATCATTAAATCAGTATTTCGAATATTTACTTTAAATACCTCATAATTACCTCCGCGATAATAAGCAACTTTCTTTGGATCTTCTCTTACAGCAAAGACATAGGAATCCGCTGTGCCTAGCCCGCTTTTAAATGTAAAAGGCATATGTCGATGAAAAAGCCCATCGTTAGCGACATAATCTTTCATTTTTAAAACACCGTAAGTCACTACTCCATCACTTTTAAGATTTAAATCAGGAACTTTAAGCTTTAAACCAATCTTCTTATCAAAAAATTTATCAGCGTCTTTCCGGTAAGATTCGTGCGAAGAGACCATTGTCGAAATGTAATGATCACTTACTGCTTCTTGTTTACTCTTATCAAAAGCATAAGTTGGTCCAACTTGTTGATGTAAGACTGCCGAGCGGAAAAAAGTTTCACCTGTGTAATTTTTAAATTTAAAATTCCATGCTTCTAAGAGCGCTTTTACATCTTCTTCGGCATTAATTAAACCAAAAGCATCATTATTAAAGTTATCACTAACAGCGGAAAGCCCAGCCATCGCTAAGGAGTAAGTTGCTGGTGATAGCACAGTATCTTCTGCTTTTTCATCAGTAAGAAAGGGGGATAATTTCTCAACCGCCTTAATTGCTGTTCTATTTACTAAGTCATCATCTAAATTCATCAGCACTTTAGACTGTGGTAATTTGTGAAATAATTGTTGTTGTTCTTTTTGAGTATGACTAAATAAGGCAATTGTCGTCGCGCTTAAAGCCACACACGCGACAATGGCTGTCGCCAAAACAAAGCGAAAACGCAAGTTAAGCGGACGCTTTACTTTTGTAGCACCATCAATCCTTTCTTCCATTTTAATATCTAATCTTTGTGGCACTTCAGGAATAAGTGTTTTTGTTTCATGTAATTTCTTTTCTAATTCAGGCATAATTTCCTCCGATTAATTCACGCAATGTTTTAATGGCAATTTCATGATATTTCCTCGCTAGTGCTTCACTTATTTTAAGAATGCTTGCTATATCTTTATACGGTAAGTCTGCAGTATAACGCAAATAAATAACATCTTTATATTTACCTTCTAACTCGTCGACTACTGCCCATACATAATGCTTATCAAGTTCACCATTATCGTCATACACACCATGAACTTCTTCATTTAAGGGTAACGCTTTAATTTTCTTTAAGTAATCTTTTGCAGTATTAATCGTTACTCTAATTAAATAATTCTTTTCATGGTTAACTGACTGAAATTTCTTCGTGCTTTTATAAAATTTCATAAATGAGTCAAGCGTCGCCTCTTCAGCATCTTCAATATTCCGTAAATATGCATAGCTTATTTGAAACACCATGACTTTGTAGGTTAGATACTTTTCACTAAACATCTCTTTAGTCATAAGCACCTACACTATTATTACGATTAACGCGACACTTTTGTGAATTCATCAACACTTTATTTGTTTCCATTATTATTAATACCTACTACTTATAATACGATTAAAAACACTGTTTTGTGAAAAAATAGTAAATATTGTTAAAAAACCCTTTATATTGCTAAGTTTGCACTAGTCAACTAAATGTATACAACTTTTAAGAAAGTTTTTAATTTCATTAATATTTTTATTTTCATAATAATTTACTAACATTTCTCTAAAAGCGGGAACTTTATCGTAAGCTATTGCTAAAAACCCAATGCCTTTACTCACTAAATAATGGTTAGTGGCAATAACCGCAGTTCTTTTATTGCCATCATTAAAGATTTGCGTTTTCATAATGTATAAACAAAGTTCAATAGCGGTATCGACATCATTTAACGATGAAGACAATAAAGCGTTGATATCTTCTTTTACTTTAGATTCAAGTGGGATAGGAGGATAATAAGTTGAACCACCAATCTTAACAGGTACCCCTCTAACTTCGCCACCAAAAATAAATAATCCTTCATTAACAATTTTAGCGATATAACTAATAAGATGAAAATCTGTTTTCGTTAATAAAACATCGTCATCTAAAATAAATTCCCACGCTCTTTTCAAATTAAGAATTTTTTGCACATCTTCCGCTCTAGCATTCTTGATAATACCTTGTTCGAGAATTGCTTCTGTCTCGGGAAAAGTTGTACCAATTCCCTCTAATATAACTTGATCATAAATAATCGCATTACGATTTTTTCGCGCAAAGTCCCGCGCTAAAATGACATTAGGTAATAGTATTCCTTCTTTGTAACCAAAACTCGCTAAAGCTTTATCGATTTTGCGTATTTCACGCCTAAGTTTTTTTGCTTCTTCATTATTACGAAGTAGATTGTTATAAAGCTTGTCACTATAAACATCAACATAGGTTGAAGTCACTTTATTTAGAACTCTTTTTCGCACATAGAGATAATCTTTGCCGCTGATTGTTTTTATTTCAGGAGTGCCATCATACGGCAATAACGATAGCCGTGCGTTTAGTTCAGCTTTTTTTGATAATAATACTTGTATTTCATTTATTTTACTCATAACAATTCTCTTAGGGAACTTTCTAACTTAATTATACACAATTTGTTCCCTAAAATAAATCTAAATTTTACTTTGTCAAATTTATTCGTTTATCGCATGTATTAGACATAATTAGATTTCATAAATAAAAAGCTCCCCTTTTCATTGTACTAGACTCTAGTGCAATTTTAGGGAGCATGTTTATTCGCAATGGCGCGGTCAGGAAGAATCGAACTCCCAACCTCCAGATTCGTAGTCTGGCACTCTATCCAGTTGAGCTATGACCGCAGCGTCACTTAAACATTATAGTTATTTAAGTGATTTTTGCAAGTGTTATAAAGTTAAATATGTAATATTTAGCAAATAATCAGCGTTTCCCTTGGTCATAAGGTTCACCTGCGGCTTTTGGTCCGCGTGATTTAAGTGATGTAAAGGCAAGCACAATAAGTGTTACAACATATGGCAACATATTTAAAATATCCGTCGGTAACTTATCTAAGAATGTTTTAAGGAACGCAATATGACTTAAGTCTGCCTTAATAAAAGCAAAACCAAAAGCAATACTCCGTAAGAGTCCAAAGAAAATCGCAAAAATCATAATCCGACTTGGTTTCCATTGACCACTGATAAGAACGGCAAGTGCTAAGAACCCAAATCCATACACATTCGCGATAAAACTCACGGTCGTCGGGATAATAAGTAAGACACCGCCAATACCGCCGAGCATTCCGCTGATTAAAACAGCAATATAACGAGTTCTGATGACATTAATTCCGGCTGCATCTGCAGCATGCGGATTTTCGCCACATGCTCGTAAGCGTAATCCAAACTTCGTCTTATAGGCAATAACACCCATCACAATAAAGAGCAAAATACCGAATAATGAAATTAAGTAAATATCTTCAAACAGGATTTTACCAAAGAACGGAATATGGCGTAAAAGCGGAATCGCACTAATACGATGATGCGTACTTGAAAAGGTAATTTCTTCTGTTCGGCCTAGTGAAAGTGCGCGGCCCATAAAGATTGCTAACCCAGCAGCGAGCATATTAAGTGCTGTCCCCGAAATTGTTTGATCACTTTTCATTGTAATTGAGGCAAAAGCGTGTAAGGCGGAGAATATAACGCCAGAAATAGCCCCAATTAAGAGCGCAAGGAAAATAATATGTTGGCCATCAATTCCCGCATGTTGGATATGACTTAAGCATAATATTCCGACAAATGCCCCAAACATCATTGTCCCTTCAAGGGCAATATTAACGACGCCTGAACGCTCACTATACATGCCGCCCATCGCCACAATTGCTAAGGGGATTGCCGAGTAAATCGTCTGTGTTAAAAGATCGTACATTTTATCACTCGTAAAGATAGCAAGTAACACATAAAGGACAAGTAAAACTGCGATTGTAATAATTTGTTTTTTCGAAAGTTTCGGAAGTTTAGCAAGAAAAACTTTGAACTTTGATTTATTTTCGGTCATCTTCTTGTCCTCCTTCTTTACCTTCTTCATTCGGTGGTAGCGTTTCAATTTCTACTCCTTCGGCAGTTGCTAATTGTGGTTTTTTCTTTATCTTAGCGAAGAAATCACGCATTTTATTAATAAAGCGTCGTGCGTAAATTTGGAAGAATAACGTAAAGGCACTAAAGTAAATAATACTTGCCGAAATAATATCAATAATTTCGCGTTTAAACCCAACTCTTTGGAGTGGTAAGTTCGCCGCTTCAATATAACCAAAGAAGAGCCCCGCTCCCATCGTTCCTATTGGATGGCTCATCCCAAGGAGTGCAACGGCAATCCCTTGGAAGCCGTAATTTGAGATAACGTGTTTTGTGGCAAGTCTTTCGCCTTGCGCTGGCACTAAGTAAATAACAGCCCCCGCTAAACCAGCAAGAGCGCCAGCAATTACAAGTGAGAGCACGATATTACG
The DNA here is from genome assembly GCA_002306335.1 of Caryophanales bacterium UBA1361. Classification (GTDB taxonomy): domain Bacteria; phylum Bacillota_I; class Bacilli_A; order RFN20; family CAG-826; genus UBA1361. Next base: position 19,008 of record DBRT01000037.1, on the reverse strand, counting down.
TTTATCATTAATCCCTGCATAACGCGCGGCTTCACGGTTAAAGCCAACTGCTTTAAGCTGATAACCAAAGGTTGTTTTTTCAAGTAACACAAAAATGATAATTGTCGTAATTATCGCTATTACTATCCCGCTATTAAGGCGCGGAAAGTTAAATAATTTATCAAGTCCTAATGTTGGTAATTGTCCGCCTGTGGGCACAGGACGTGCTTGTTGCTGAATTGGCATAAAAATTAACCATTCAATTAACATCTTTGAAGAGTGCATTGCAATATAGTTCATCATAATGGTCGCCACAACTTCATGGACATTGCGATAAGCTTTAAGTAAGGCTGGGATTAATGCCCATAATGCGCCACCGAGCACACCGCTAATAAGCGCTAAAATCCATGATTCGGTTTTAATCCCCACAAAAACAGCTAAAAACGACCCCATCATTAATTGTCCACTAGCGCCAATATTAAATAAGCCTGTCTTAAAGGCAAATGCGACTGAAAGCCCCACTAAAATTAATGGTGCAGCGCGGAAGAGCACTTCACCAATGCTTTTTACGCCTTTAGAGAAACCAGCAGTTAAAATCGCCCCAAGTCCTTCAAAAGCGACAAATGGATCAGTAATATTGATGACGAGCATAACGATAAGGCCAAATAGAAGCCCAGCGATAATCGCAATAATCGTCGCAAGAAATTTCTCAATCCCTGTGGATTCAACAACTTTGCGCCACCAGGTTTTAAATTTTAGACTACATGTCCTTTTCTTAGTTACTTCCGTCATAAGTTGCCTCTTTCGAACCTGACATATAAAGCCCAAGTTCATTTTCATTAGTTTCTGCTGTAATTAAATTAGCGACAATTCGTCCTTCAAACATCACTAAAATGCGGTCCGCAATGGCGAAGACTTCATCTAGTTCAAGGGAGAAAACAAGAATTGCTTTGCGTTCATCACGTAATTTGATTAGTTGTTTATGAATGTATTCAATCGCCCCCACATCAAGTCCGCGTGTTGGTTGGACAGCGACGACTAAATCCATAGGCCTAGATAATTCACGAGCGATAATTGTTTTTTGCTGATTACCGCCACTCATACTCCGCATTGGGGTTTTTCTACCTTCACCACTCCTAATATCAAAGCGTTCAATAAGTTCATCAGCTTTTTCATTAATGCTATTAAATTTTAAGAATCCGTATTTTTGTATTTCAGGAGTGAAATATGTTTGTAAAATAAGGTTATACGCTAAATTAAAATCTAAAACAAGTCCGTGTTTATGGCGGTCTTCAGGAATATGGCTAATACCCGCTAAAGTTTTTTGCCGGATTGTTTTATGCGTTATTTCTTCGCCATTTAAGTAAATATGTCCTGATTTAACATTACGTAAGCCGGTGATGACACTTGCCAGTTGACTTTGACCATTACCTTCAATCCCCGCTACTACGACAATTTCACCAGCGCGCACATTAAAGGAGACATCTGTTAAGTCCTTTTTATTTAAATAATCATTAAAGTGATTAACATCTTTTACTTCAAGGATAACTTCACCAGGTTCACTTTTCTCGCGTTCAATGTGGAAACTAACTTTGCGTCCAACCATCATCTCTGCCATTTCTTCAACTGTTGTGTTTTTTACATCAACTGTCCCAATGTATTGTCCTTTCCGCAGTACTGTACAGCGATCAGCAACCATTTTAATTTCATTAAGTTTATGTGTGATAAGAATAATCGATTTTCCTTCTTTAATTAAGTCACGCATATTATCCATTAACTCCACAATTTCTTGCGGGGTAAGCACTGCTGTTGGTTCGTCAAAAATTAAAATTTCCGCATCACGATAAAGCATCTTTAAAATCTCCACACGTTGTTGCATACCAACAGTAATATCTTCAATCTTTGCGTCTAAATCAATGTGTAAACCATAGTGGTCAGCAATTTCTAAGATCTTTTTACGCGCATTTTTGGTTGTTAGAAAACCGTTTTTCGTCTCTTCTCGACCAAGAATAATATTTTCTAACACAGTATAATCTTCCACTAACTTAAAATGTTGGTGAACCATCCCAATCTTTAAATCATTAGCGTCATTTGGATTTTTAATGTTGACAACTTCACCATGCACTTTAATTGTTCCTTCATCAGGTTGATATAGCCCAAAAAGAATCGACATCAATGTACTTTTCCCTGCACCGTTTTCTCCTAATAAAGCATGAATTTCTCCGTGCTTTAATTGCAGCGTAACATTGTCATTAGCTTTAATGCCAGGGAAGCTCTTTGTTATGTTCAACATTTCAATAACGTAGGACATAATAAAATCTCCTTTACAACTTTAAATCAATTATAACATGAAGTTTTTAATTTGGTAATAAAGTAAAAGGCCGCGCGTATAATTGCGCGGCCTTTAGTTAGCTTATGTTAAAAATTATTATTCAACAGTAACAACAACTTTTGCGCCACCTAAGGCAACATAATCTGGATCTTCAACATCGTCATAAACAGTAATGGTACCATTTTTAACGAGTTCATAAACGGCATCATATTGTGCTTTGTTAAAGTTTTGGAAGCGATCAAAATCAGCATCCGATTTTGCTGGTAAACCAACACCGCCAACGGTTGAGTCTAAAGTTTCACTTGTACCACCTTTAACGCCATCTTTATAGATTTTGTCTAAGGTTTGGTACACACTTGAGCCTAAACTCTTAATAGCGGATGTTAAGACTGTTCTTGATTCTGCTCTTTGGTCAACGTCAACACCAATAACCCATTTATTTTGTTTTTCTTCGGCAGCTTTCATCACACTACCACCAGCTCCACCAGCAGCGGCGAAGATAACTTCGGTCCCAGTCCCGTACCACGCAGCAGCTTTAGTTTGGTGAGCAGCGTCAGGAATAAAGGAGTTAAGGTATGTGTATTTCATAGTGACAGCACCATCGTCTAATTCTAATTCATTAGCAGCGTATTTTGCCCCTTCAATATAACCCATACCGAAGCGGACAACTGCTGGAACGGCCATACCGCCCATGAATCCTAAATCTCTCATGCCTTCTTTAACTGAAGCATAGCCAGCATAGAAGCCTGCTTCTTCTTCGGCATAGAAAATTGAATACACGTTATCTTTAATGTCATAATTTGGGTCTTCACCATCAAGTGTTGCCATTGTATCCCAGTCAATGACGTTATGTGGAGAACCATCAAGTAAGATGAATTTCACATCTGGGTGTTCAGTTTGTAATTGCCAAATCGCATTTTCGAATAAGTAGCCTGGAGTTACAACAACTTCCGCGCCGTTTTCAATGGCGACCTTAGCAGATTCAACGTAGTCATTCGTGGTTTGTTGTTTTGGTTGGTAATACTGATAAGTCATTTTCTTATCTTTCGCGTATTTTTCCAATCCTTCCCACGCACCTTGGTTGAATGATTTGTCATTGATTGTACCAACGTCAGTAACGAGCGCTAGTTTGTAGGTTTTTTCTCGACAACCAGTGACAGAGAGCATAATGCCAGCAAGTAATACAAAACCGGCAAGTAGACGAGATTTTTTCATTAAAGTTCCTCCTTATTATGTTATATGTGGTCTACATATTTAGCATATCATAAAAAAAGTGTTTAACAATAAAAATGTTTTAGAATTACACTTTTTGTAATTTATGATTATTTATTTTGCAAAGTAAAATAAACACAGCAAATTTTTATTCACGGTTGAAACATTTTTTCATTATTAATTGACGACTATCAGCGTAGCACTTCTTAATTAAATCATTAAATTTTATTTTTGGAGCACTACTCTTTTTAGCCAACGATGCGGATAAATAATGTCTTTATAGCGATCATAACTAATAAATAATAAGAAGTCCGTGTAAGGAATAAAGCGTAAGAAAACAGTAATTAAAATACTACCGATTGTGAAGATAATTGTTAAAAAGGTAACAAACATAATTGCCGGAAAGTCAAACGTCTCGGGTCGCGGAATATATGTAGCAAAAAGACGAATAATATACACATGCACTAAATAAAATTGTCCGCTAAAGAAGCCGTAATATGATACTTTTTTAGCAATTGTAAAGTGTGAGATTTTGGAAAGTAAGTAATAATACACAATTGTCCCGCTAAGTGAACATATCCATAAGGCACTAATTGTCCAAAATGAGCCGTTTAAATGAGGGAGCCAATCGCGATACACAATTAAAAGCGGTATATAAATTACTAGCGCAACTAAAGTAGCGATACCCTTAAGTAATTCTTGGCGTGGTAGTTTAAGTAAATACGGTTTAAATATGTTAAAAAGAAAACCAAATAAAGTTATCGGTAAATAGTAAAGCACTAAAGAAGCACCTAAGCACCCTGGTCCTAAGTCTTCTCTATTATAAATATGTAAAAAAATCATTGAGTAAGCAACTGTAAGTATAATTATAAGACTTGCCTTAAAAATGTCCCACTTAAGGTTATTTTTCTTTATTAAAGACACAAAGTAATATGCACTAGCGATAAAAATATTAATTAATGTTGCGACAAGCAAATACCAATAAAATGTATCAGTGCGTAAATACAATTCATTCATCCAGTAGCCAAAGTCTTTTTCTAAAAGCGTAAAGCGCGGCAAAGTATAAATTGATAAAACAGTAAAAATAAAGGCGGATGTTAAATACACACCAACAGTTTTTACTATAAATATAAGCAAATCTTTAAGTGATGTGATGCGGCGGAGCACAATTCCGCTACTAAAGAAAAACATCGAAAGACCAACACTATAGAAAAAAGAAAAGCCTAATGTTGATGTATAATCACTTGGCCCCCATCTTTGTAAACAGTGCGGGATACAAATAAAAATCATCCCTGTAAGTTTTAATAAGTCAATGACCGTTATCCGACACGGTATCTTTTTGTAAGCTTCACGCATAGCTTTAACTCTTTCTATTATTAAGGGTTTAGTTCCCTTTAATAGCAATAATTATAGCATTAAATTATAAACTATTAACACGTTCAAAAAAGTATATATCGTGATATGATAAAAAGAGAGTGAAAGGAGCCCGGAGTATGCGAATTCTCTTATTTAATAAAAAACAAAAATTATATGATAAGTCTGGTGTGGGTCGCGCGATGAAGCATCAAGTCAAAGCATTAACAGAAGCAAAAATCCCGTTTACCACAAATGAAAAAGATGACTATGATCTCGTCGTCATTAACACCATTGACCCTAGTGCTTTCCGTATGGCACGCAAAGCAAGAAGACAAGGAAAAAAAGTAATAGTTTATGGTCACTCAACAAAAGAAGACTTTATGAACTCCTTCATGCTAAGTAATCAAATTGCACCTTTTTTCAAAATACACTTAAAACGCATTTACAAAATGGGTGACCTTGTCATAACACCAACACCATACTCCAAAAAATTACTTGATACATACGGCTTAAATCGTGAAGTTGTTGCCTTATCAAACGGTGTCGATTTAGCGAGATTTAACGCTGATAATAAAGAAAAAATTCAAAAGTTTCGTGAATATTTTAAGCTTAAACCTGACCAAAAAGTCGTAATGACTGTTGGGCTTTTCTTAGCGCGTAAAGGTCTCCACGACTTAATTGAAATTGCAAAAGATCGGCCTGAATATACATTTATTTGGTTTGGACATACCCCTAAAGCGGTTCTAAGTCGTAAAATTAAAAAAGCCATTAAAAATAAACCCGATAATGTAATTATGCCAGGCTACATTGCTGGTGATATTATCGAAGGCGCTTTTGCAAACGCTGATGTCTTCTTCTTCCCAACTTACGAAGAAACAGAAGGAATTGTTGTCCTTGAAGCCCTCGCAAGTAAGTGTCCACTTCTCATCCGTGATATCCCGATTTACGAAGAATGGTTAACGCACGGTGTCAATTGTCATAAAGGTAAAACTAATGAAGAATTTAAAGCGTTACTTGATGACATTATTACTAAAAAAGCCGCGGATACAAGGGAAGCAGGTTACAAAGTAGCAGCAGAACGTGACATTAAAGAAATCGGTAAAAAACTCGGAGAAATTTATCGCCGAGTACTCGAAGAAAAATAGTTAACTAAACGACAAAAAAGGCGCCCTAGCGGCGCTTTTTTCGTTTGTAATAATCTTTATAACTAACTTTAGTGCTTAAGGCGCTCGGTTTATGGTGACCGACTCTTTTATGTTCTGGTGGTAATTCCATGTAATTACCATAACGATTTATTAAATAAGCATCATAATTTTCAGGGATAACGGCTTCAATTGTTTCAAATTTCATCTTAACACCTGGACCATAAATCCGTTTATCCATCGCCTCTTTATTCCCGCCCCAAAGCAGGTAAGCACCAACAAGTGTCGCCTCTTCAAAAGGTATTTTAGCCATACTTTTATCAAGTGCTTTAATGAGCCAATTATTAATTTTAAATGGTAATAAAAGAATTGATACAAGATAGAGTAAGATTTGAAGGATAAATGTATTTTTACGCGGTTTTTGCCAGAAATTCGCGGCATAAATAAGATACATCACTGGCCACATTAAAGCGTTTTTCCATTTATTTTTAAGGGTTGATGTCTTGCTCATCCCATCAATAATAAAAATATCAATATAAATACCGTGATTGATCTTATGAAACTTTAAAAGACCTTCTTCAAAAGTTGTCGCGCTATTGCGTAACTTCATAAACGGATAAGGAAAACTGGGGTCAGTTGTGTAGTGCTGTAAGAAGTATGGTTCTTTAAATTCATCTTTTAGCGCGAGAAGTTTCATCGCATCATTTCGTGGCATCGCTACATCGATATCATCATCCCACGGAATAAAGCCTTTATGTCTTACGGCACCTAGTGCACTCCCTGTTACTAAGTAATAGCGCAAATTATGTTTTTCACAAACACGAATAAACTCTTTTAGATTTTCTAATAATACTTTTTGTAAATCATTCATCCTTAATGTCTTTTCCTTATTTAGGTAAGCGAAGCTTCGTAAATTGATTCAACGGCCTTCGCTAAAGTTTTGTCAAAGTCTTTATCACTTTGGTCGACGCGTAAATCCGCGACTAATGCCCGTGAGAAACTAGCAATTACACCTTTATTTAAATAAAGTAAATCATTAGCGTGCTCAAGAGTATAACCCCCGCTTAAAGCTACAACACGAACAACACGCGGATCTTTTAAAAGTGGTGCATATAAATTCATCATTGTAGGTAGAGTCACTTTAAACATCACTAAATCATTTGGTCCTAATTTTGCTAACTCTTCGAGGATAAATTTTAGAAGAATCGTTTCTGCTTCTTTTTTCGTTGGACTATTAATATCCACTTCAGGTTCAATAATTGGCACTAAACCGTAATTTATTACTTTTTTAGCGACCGCAAATTGTTGTTCGACAATAAGTTTAATGCCTTGTTCATTCGCTTCTTTAATGACCGAACGCATTTTAGTACCAAATATTTTTCGTTCTTTCGCTCTTTCTAAAAGACTAGCAAGATTCGGCATCGGCTTCATCAGTTGGACACCACTTATAGGTTCACAAAGACCTTGATCAATTTTAAGAAAAGGAACAATACCTTTTTCTTCCCATAAGTAATCAGCGGTATAACTTGCATCAATCTTCCGGTCCATTGTATTTTCAAATAAGATTGCCCCTAAAATTCGCTCACTATTAAAGGCATCGCTTTTTATAATTCGCGTCCGCATTTCGTGTACCTTAGTAAACATTTCTTCGTCAGTTTTATATGCGGTTTCAGGGACACCATAGGTGCGTAATGCTTTTGGTGTTGAACCTCCGCTTTGATCAAGAGCGGCAATGAACCCTTTCCCGCTTCTCATAATTTCTAATTGTTTTTTATTCATAATAAAAACTCCCCTCTATCTATACATATTGTAAAGGAAAATAATTAAATTACATATGTTTTAGCACAGGAGAGTTTTAATTTTTAAAAATTATTCGACTACTTCAGCTTCAACTGGTGCAGCTTCGGCGACGACTTTTGCTTCATTACGAACTTGTTTAAGGTGTAAGTAATAATTAGTGTCGGCAACAACAAAGTATGGCATTAAATAAATTCCCCATAGCCCAAAGGTAATCATTATTAATAAGAAGTGACCGATGAAACTAAGTTGGAACACAAAATAATCCATTTTGTAGCCATTCATCATTTCTTTACTTTCACGAAGCGCATCCATAATACCAATTTCTGGTTTTTCAATCATGATACGATAGGCTTGGACATACATCATATAGAAGATGATGCCAGGAATGATAAATAACATTGTACCTACCATCACGATGAGCATTGTTAAGAAATAAACCGCGATAACTTTTAATGCGTGGTTAAAATCATTAAATGGTGTGCCGAAATGATTAAAGTCAAATTCTTGACCGGCAAACATACCTACAATTGCTAAGTGTAATCCAAAGAGTGCGACTGGCATTAAAATACCAGCGGTTAAACTTGAAACTGCACTAACAATTAAGAGAACGACAAAGAGTAAAAACCATTTCCCGTTCTTAATTAGGTCTTTTGCTTGTTGTTTAATTTCTTTTCTTACCATAAATTATCCTCCTTCTTAAATTATAACCTATCCAATAATTTAACGGTAGTTAAAATTCAATTTTTTGTGATTACTTGATAATTATTACTCATAGAGTAATTAAAAATGAAATAGGGTAAAATATATTTGATATATACTTAAAATCTCATCACAAAGGAGACAAACTTATGACAATTAAAGATCATATTAAACATCGCTTTGCCGCTATTTATAACACTCCACCAGTTGCGGTATATTTTTCACCAGGAAGAGTTAATTTAATTGGTGAACATATTGATTATCATGGCGGGCTTGTACTTCCTGTAGCACTCTCAATTGGGACGTACGGGGCATATAGCTTGCGTGATGACGACGAAGTTCGCCTTTATTCAACTGGCTATAGTGATTACCCAATCACAATTAATCTTGGGGACTTATCAAAAGACTCCTTTACTGGTTGGGCAAATTATGTGCGCGGTGTGTTTCAAGTTTTAAAAGATGAAGGTTATCATGTGCCACACGGTCTTAATCTCTATCTAGAAAGTGACATGCCCACAAGTGGCGGACTATCATCTTCTTCATCACTTGAACTGCTTATTATTAAAATGCTTAATGATATATTTAATTTCGGTATTGATCGCACAAAAATGGCCGTGTTAGGAAAAAAAGTTGAAAACGAATACATTGGTGTTTTAACAGGGATTATGGACCAGTTCGTTATCGCTAACGGGAAAAAGAATAATGCACTGCTCCTTAACACAAACACGCTAAAGTTTGATTATATCCCGCTTGACCTCAAAGATTATCAACTTGTCATTGTTAATACGAATAAGCGGCGCGGTTTAGCGGATTCTAAATACAATGAACGCTGGAATGAAACAATGGGAGCACTTAAAACATTAAAGAATCATTTTAAAATAAATAATTTAACAGAACTTAAGAGCAGTGATTTACCACAAATTGAAAAACTGCTTGACCCGCTTCTATTTCGCAGAGTTCGCCATATTATTACCGAACAAGAACGGACACTAGAAAGCGCTATGCTTTTGAAAGAGGGGAAAATTGAAGAATTTGCCAAGCTTTTAACCGCTTCACATAATTCGTTACGCGATGATTACGAAGTAACAGGGCTTGAACTTGATACCATTGTTCTTCTCCTTTTAGAAACAGGAGCAATCGGAGCCAGGATGACTGGTGCCGGCTTTGGCGGATGCGCAATTGCGATTGTGCCAAAAGAAAAAGTGGAGAAGCAAGCTCCACTTGTCATTGATTTATATAAGAAAGTTATAGGTTATGCACCGTCATTCTTCGCTAGTGATAGTAGTGATGGCACTCATGAATTAAAGTAATTCAACAATATATTTAATACGGCGCTTATAAACTTCACCTGGACATAGTTCCAGGTTTTTAAATTCACCATTTTGCCCGCAGACAATATCCGCTGGTTCAATTGCTAACCCGCCATATTTTATAACTTTTGTGCCTTCAAGTAGTGTTACTTCCGGCGGATAGTTTGTACTATAAATTTGCACTGCTGGATAATCACTAAGAACTATTAAGCGTAAGTCTTCACCTTCAAGCGTTAATTTCCGCTTTGGAGTAACAAGTAAATGGTCAACCCCGCCCATCGGTGGTACATTTACTTCTTTGGCAAACACCATTTTTTCTAACTTTTTACCAGTGCTTAAGTCAAAAGTGTCGCCTTTTCTTACTTTAAGAGGCAGTAAGTTAATTTGTTTATCGTCAAGCGCAAATACTGCTTCAACATCAGCGCTAACCTTATGTTTTAAAATGTCACCTTTACCATTTAAATTAAAGTAACTATGATTAATAATGTTCACTAATGTTTTCTTTGTTGTCCGTGCTTCGTAATCAAGCGCTAAACAGTTATCTAGTAATGTGTATTTAACATATAGTTCAAGTTCACCAGGATAACCCCCTTCACCGTCCCTACTTACATAACGGAAAGTAATATAATCTTCCTTTTCCTCCACTACTTCAAAAAGTTTAGCGGCATAACTTTCAAATCCGCCGTGTAGTGAATTAGTTACTTTTTCATTTTGCACGGCTTGATACTTCTTGCCATCAATTATAAATTCACCGTTAGCAATCCTGCCACCAACCCGCCCAACAGTAGCGCCAAAATAAGCATTCTTCGGTGGTTCTTTATAAATGTTTTTGTCTTTTGTTGTTAAGACAATATTGCGGTTATCTAGCGCCTTAACACTAAAGGAATAAATACTAGCACCGACATCTAAAAAAGTTACTTTAAGCAAGTCATTTTCTAAAACATATAATTTCATAAAATTATCCTTTTCCATTGTATAAATACATTTTAATTATACATAAAATAAGTATGTTTTGCAGTAATAAATGCTGATTTTGCCACTAAATAATAGAAAAGGTCCTATTAATGATATAACTAGGAACAAATTCTTAATTACGAGCATTTTGTAAACAAGGTCTCCTCGCACGGTGTGTGCGAGGAGATAGAGATAATAATGAAATTATCTGAGTATTATTTATGTCTAAACTTTATTGTTTAATTATGGAGCAGGTGTTGGATCAGTTCTAAAGAGACCTTCAGCGGTAACATAGTATTGTTCGTCAGCATTATTTGGGAAGTGTCCAGCTTCAAACCACCACGCATCTGGTCCACCACCACTGCCACCTAAACCAGTTGCCGTGTCGCCATTAGTCTTCCACGCAAAGCCAACGCGGTGCATATCACCTTCTGGGAGTGCCCAGCGCGGAATAAAGAATTCGGCCACTGATTCATATTCTGCATACGGTTCGCCTTTGTATGCTTGTGTCACAATAATACCTTTACCATAGCTTACTTGCCCTGCTGCGGTAACATAATACTGATTTCCACCATTAAGGAAGAATTCAAAGTTCGTATTAGAGTGCCACATTTCTTCATTATTAATTAAGACATCATGGTGCGCTAAAGCGGCAAGGAAGAGTCCTTCATCATTTAAGAAAGCCATGAATGTAACATTCTTATGGTTTGTTGCATCACTACCTTCAATATAAATTTTGTTAGTAGTGTAAGCAGCTTTTTCTTCCCAATCAGTTAAGTCACCATCAATTGTCATGGTCGTTGGTTCAAATGTTAATTGTGTTTGCTTGAAAATCCCGTTAATCGTCACGAATGTTTGGTCAGCATTATTCGTCCAAGTACCTTTTGGTACCCAGTAACAGTCAAGACCACCACCAGCAGCTTCACCGTTATCTAATAAGTCACCATCTGTCTTCCAAGCAAAACCAACACGGATTTCACCACCAACAACCGCGGCTTCTGGTAAGTTAGCGTTAGCAATAAACATTTCAGCAATTGTACGGAAATTAGCGACACCTTCACCCGTTAATGGGGTTGTCACCATTGCGGCTTCTGTAACATTATCGCGTTTAGTGAATGCACCATCAACTTTACGCGCACTAACCCAGTATTGGTTATTACCCTTAATAAAGATTTCAAAGTTAGTGCTTTGCCACCAGTGTTCACTTTCTTCAATGAGAATATCGTGATATGCTTCGGCGGCTAAGTATAACCCAGTGCTTGTCAAGCTTGCATAGAAGTCGACACTCTTGTGCTTGACTTCTGCGGTGTTACTATGGACACCAACGGTGTTTTCAAAAGCTTTGAGATTACTCCAATCGCTGATATCACCATCAACAGCAAGCGTTGTTTCTGGATCATCATAAACGCGTTCGGAAATACTAACTTCGCCAAAAGTAATATTGTTGGCTTTTAGGCCTAAACCTTCTTCATTAAAGCCAAAGACAAAGGCAATGCTAACTTCATTTTCTAGTTCATCGTAATAAAATTCTAAATTGTTTTCACCACGAATAAAATCGAAGCGTTCGCCATTAATTGTGCCAGTAAAGGCCGCAGCAGCAGTAAATGCCGCATTAACCTTATAGCGTTTACCTACTTCGCCAGGGAATTTGACGAATAATTTAAGTGCGTCATAAGCGACACCATCTTCAACAGTAAATTGGATGCGAGGTACATTATCAACAATTCGAGCATATGTGAGATTTACCTTTTCACCAACTTGTAAATACATTTCATTAGGATCGGCAAGCGCAGCAGCAGCGTCCCCTAATTTGATTGGCTCACCTGGTTCAACTTCTGAGCTTAGTGGCTCTTCAGAGCTTACCGGTGGCTCACTAGGTTCTTCTGAAGATACTGGTGGCTCTTCAGTCGTCACACTTGTTACAGGTGGCTGTTCCGAACTTACTGGCGGTTTTTCACTTGAAGGTGTTTTAAAACAACCCGCAAGTAAAGAGAGACCAAGTAATAACATGATTAATTTTGATGTTCTTTTTTTCATATTTTCTCCTTTCATCAAACTTTATTAGTAATCTTTTTTTCGCCTCTTAATTATGGGTAGTGCTCGTTCCTACAGTGGCGAAAAGATGTGCTAACTACTTATATTTTTGAATTAAGTCATTCACCTCCTTTACTTTTTCAACTGGAAGTTTTGGCTTCCGGTCATGTGTTAATAGTCCATTAGTTTCTTGTTCAACATCAGTTAATTGCGTATAGCAATATCCGACAAGAGCAGTGCTTTCTTTAATTGCTAAAATAATGCGTTTATATTCACTTAGTAAATGCTCTGCGTCACCAACCGCAGTATAGCCCCAACCCTTATCTTCATTCATTTGATAACTAATTCCCCCAAATTCAGTTAAAAGAATCGGTTCACCGCGATAACTATAACCCTCTGCATATATATCGCGATTCGCTGGTCTTGACTTCAGTAATTCTTCTTTTGTGCTAATTGATTTATTAAAAGCAGCAATGGCGTCTTTATCATCATGACGACCATGATTATAATTATGAATCGCACAAATATCGGTAATTACTTGTTCCCAACCGTCATTCCCAACAACGAAGCGCGTATTATCTAAACTTTTAATTAAATAATACAACTCAAGTGCATGTTGTTGTTGCCGTTTATCGTGACCAATATCATCAACACCCCAACTTTCATTAAGTGGGACCCACGCGACGATTGACGGATGATTATAGTCGCGAGCAATAATTTGTGGCCATTCATGTTTATCACGCCACGCTGATTTTTCACTAAAGCGAATCGAACTAGCCATTTCACCCCACACTAAGAAACCTAATTTATCAGCGTAATAAGCAAAATAAGGATCTTCACATTTTTGATGCTTACGTGCCCCGTTAAAGCCCATTGCTTTCGCCATTTTTATATCATATTCTAGCGCTTCTTTACTCGGTGGCGTCACTAAGCTTTGTGGCCAATAACCTTGGTCGAGCACAAGTTTCATATAATAGGGCTTATTATTTAAATATGTAATCCCCTTATCAGCGTGAACCTTGCGCATACCGAAGTAACTTGAAATCAAATCATCACCATACCGTAATTTAAACGGGAATAAATGCGGGTTTTCTGGTGACCACGCTTTTGTTATAAAATCTTGCTCGTCTAAAAAAGTTTGAACAGTAAATTCATGTGTTAATTTATTAGGTACTTTAGCATATTTAATTTTGCCATTTTCATCTTCAAGAATAAGTTCTCTACCAACTTGACTAAAACTTAAGGAAAAATGAACCTTACCTTCATCAAAAAGTGGGGTAATGCGCATACTTTTAACATATGCCTCTGGAACGATTTCTAACCACACTGTTTGCCAAATTCCGGTCGTGCGGTTATACCAGATTACTTCTGATTTTTCTTTCCAGTATTGTTTACCACGCGGCATACTTAATTCTGTACTTGGGTCACTAACCCACACTACTAGTTCTTCTTCATTAAAATTTAAAAAATCAGTGACATCAAAACTAAATGGAACTTGGCCACCAATATGATCACCAATATGTTTTTTATTTAAATATATTTTACATTCATAATCAACCGCACCAAAATGTAAGATAAAGCGTTTACCTTCTTCTTTTTTAACACTAAAGAAACGCCGATACCACACATAATCATGAAAACTAGGGTCATTAATCCCGCTTAATGGCGTTTGGAACGCAAACGGTACATTTATTTTTAAGGGAAACTTTCCCTTTTCAACCCAATTTTCGTTTAACCCAACATTATCATCATCAAAAGCAAAATCCCATATTCCGTTTAGATTTAGCCACTCTTTGCGCACAAGAGCGGGACGCGGATATTCTTTGCGATACATATAGTTAATGCTCCCTTCTATTTAATACCGGTGTGACTGACACCTTCAATAATCTTATCTTGAACAAACATATAAACGATTAATACTGGAATAATCGAAATAATCGCTGCTGCCATTACTTGACCGGGGTCATAATTACTTTGACTTTGCATTGTCGCTAACCCAGTTTGTAATGTATACCAATTTTGATCAAAGTGCACTGCAGCGGTTAAAGTCGGCCATAAGTAGTCATTCCAACTTCCCATAAAAGCAAATAGTCCCGCAACCATCACCGCGGATTTCCCTAAGGGTAAAATAATTTTACGATACACACCAAAATGGCCTAAGCCTTCAATTTGCGCACTTTCGACTAAGTCATAGGGTATATTCATAAAGAATTGCCGCATAATAAAGAGCCCAAATGTTCCGCCTAGTCCTGGCACAATAAGCGCAAAAATTGATTTCCATGCTGCTTCACTATCAAGCCAGCCAAAACGAATGACCATCGTAAATAGCGGCGTTAAGTTAATCACCGTCGGAATCGCCATTGTCGCTAGTAAAAAACCAAAAACAATATTACGACCCTTCCAGCGCATTACCCCAAAAGCATAGGCTGCCATGGAAGCAATAATTAAATATAAAAGCGTATGAATTATCGCAATAAGGGCACTATTGCGTAACCATTTAAAAATAGGATATACCGCGCTATTATCAAATAAATTTTTATAATTACCAAAGGTAAATTCACGCGGAATAATCGTAATTACATTCGTGCGCATATCGTTTGCGCTTTTAAACGAAGTACCAAGCGCCCATAAAAGCGGTAGTACCCATAAGATGCTCAGCACTAAGAGAATAATAAATGCGACACGTTTCCGGCGCTTCACTCCACTTTTAATTGCCATTAGTATTTCTCCCTATATTTGTTGTATGCAGCTTGCCCAAGACTAACAACTAAGATAAATGAACCAAAAATTAGTGACATCGCCGCTGCTAAACCAGGTTGACGATTAACACCAGTCATTAACCCGCGAATTACCATCATTACAACAGTTGTCGTGCCTGGTGTACCAGCCGCGACAGTCCCGCTTGGTGCTGGTCCACCACCCGTTAAGATATCGGGCTGACCATAAATATTAAAACTAGCGATAATTGTCGTAAACACAATGATAAAGATTTGATTTTTAATACTAGGCAAAGCAATACTCCAAATCACCCGCGGATAACTAGCGCCATCAACTTCCGCAGCTTCGTACATCTGTTTATCGACTTCTTTTAAGCCGGCGCCAATAATGACTGTATTTGTCCCAATTGTCCACCAAATTGTCGTTACTACAATCGCAATCCATGCATAAGGTTGCGAATTAAGCCATGCAACTTCTTTACCACCGAACACGCGAATTAACCCATTTACAAAGCCATATTGCGTATCAAATTGCCATTTGAAAATGATCCCAACCGCGGAAATTGAAAGAATCGTCGGTAAGAAAAAGATTACTCGAAATACTTTGTAAAAGCGTGGTTGGATATCAATTAAGATTGCAATAAAGATCGGAATAATAATTAATAAGGGAACAGAAACACAGACGAAAAGTAGCGTGTTCTTTAGTGATCCCCAAAACATCTTTGCGTAATACGTTACATTCGTTGTACCAATTGTTAAGCCTGAGATCGCTAATTTGTAGTTATCAAAGCCAATAAACTTACTAGCACTTGGATCAAAGACGTTATAGCGGAAAAAGGAAATATAAACACCAAAGAAAAGCGGAAAGATAAAGAATGTCGCAAATAAGGCGATATAAGGCAATAGGAAGAAGGCCACTGTTAAGTAGCGTTTAATTCCTTCTTTCAGCTTTAATTTTTGTTTGGCATCCATGATTTATATCAACTTTCCTTTAACCTTCAAGTTGCGCAATTAAGACGGCTTGTTCACCTTCTTCCGCCGCAGCGTTAAGTAAAGCCATCGCATCATATGTAGCGTCACTCATGGCCGTTGTTACACGGCTAAAGACTGGTGCAAAAGCTTCGTAATAATATGGGGAAGGTTCATTAAGTGTATACATATTAACATCACCATAAGTTTGATGATATGGGAGCGCTAAATATTCCTCGGTATTACGCGCAATATTACTTGCGGGAATATGTCCGCCACTTTCTGCCCATAAATATGCATTTTCAGTAACATATTTAATAAACACTAATGCAGCTTGTTGCTTGATTGTTTCATTTCGCCCTTGTGGTAAAACAAAGGTGTGACTACGGCTTGCAACTTTTTTGCTATCCGCAGTTGGTGTATCAACAAACATATCCGCTAAGGAAGTAACACCAAAATTAATTCCTGAATCAACAAGACTATTAAGCATCCAGTTCCCGTTAATGTGGAACATTGCTTTCCCTTGTTGGAACATGAGTAAATCAGCATCAACATTCACATTAAGTGGTGAAATCTTTTCAATATGAATTAAATCCGCCACTGCTTTCAGTGCTTTTTCCCCAGCAGTGTTATTAAAGGCTGGCATTAAAGTATTTTTATCAATTTCTTTCCCGCCATTTTGATATAAAGCTGTTGTAAAAATATATTCACTTGGCCATGTTGTTGAAAGCGGTAAGCCCCAGCCACCAGCATTAGTTTGTGGCATCTTTTTCGCCGCAGCGATTAATTCTGCGCGATTAGTCGGGACTTCGCAGCCATGTTGCGCAAGTAAATCTTTATTGTAATAAAGCATAATGCTATGTACATCAAGCGGGACACCATATTGCTTATTGTCCCAAATCATCGCATCATACACATCTTCAATATAATTTTCACGCGTTATATCAACTCCCGTCGATGCTGTTAAATTATCGAGCGGGAATAATAAGTTTTTATTAGCGAATGATGGTACACGATAACTATGAATTAAAGCAATATCAAATGAACGTTTCATTGGAATTGTCGCAACAAGTGATTCATAGAAATCTACTTCCGGCATAAATGATTCAGTCACCGTAATTTGTCCTTGATATTCTTCATTAAATTCACGGACAAGGCGACGCATTGCTGTTCCATCTGCACCCGTAATTGGGTTACCGTAAGTTAAGGCGACATTCTCAAATGTCGGTAATGATACTTCAACACTACCTTCACCACCTCCACCGGGTTGGCTAGGTTTTTCACTTGTTTGTCCGCAGCCCGTTAATACGAGAGCAAGTAGTAATAATGGAATCGTTTTCTTTTTCATAATTTTTACCTTTCCTAAATATATATTGTTAGCGTGGTGCAATATAAGGTCTCTCGGCCCCACGTGAAGGTCCTAAGCCTTCAACACTTGGCCAATGTTCCTTGTCCCACACTAATTTATCAATTAATAATGCACGGCGATTTGTAGTCCCATAATAAGGATCTTCAAATTTATCAAAACCGTGATAAACAATATAACTTTCACCAGCGTCATCTTTGACAATTGAGTTATGCCCAACCCCAGCAAAGTCATCATTACCACGCACAACTAGCGTGCCTAGATTTTGCCGATAAGTCATTAAGTTCCCAGCTTTGTCGTAATAAGGTCCTAAGATACTTTCACTGCGACACACACGCACTTCATAAGTTGAGTGGTGACCTTCGCAACATGTCCCCGTTGAAAGGAACATATAGTAATAACCGCGCTCACGAATGATATAAGCACCTTCGTAATTTCCAATGTCCCATCGCTTGTTATCAACACCAGCGACAAGTACTTTATTAGCGTTTGCTTCAGCGATAGTACCTTTGACGCCAAGCCCATCAGCAGTTAATTCCACAGCGTAAATGCCGCTAAAACTGCCCCAAAACATGTAAACACGATTATCTGTATCAACAAATACTGCTTGGTCAATTGAGTTATAAACACCAATTTCATTACTATCAAAGATTTTGCCTTGGTCAGTAAATGGGCCTAAGGGTGAAGGCCCTGTTGCTACACCAATCCCAGGATTAGGATCGCCCCATGCTGAAAGCGAATAATATAAGTTATATGTATTACCAATTTTAACGATATCTGGTGCCCATAACCCCGCACCTGAAGTTTCAC
>DBRT01000037.1:0-289 GCA_002306335.1 Caryophanales bacterium UBA1361 | reverse complement strand
TGCGTACCATAGGCATAATAAGTCCCATCATCCTCGCGAATCACAGCAGGGTCAGCTAAAACGGGTTCCCACACTGGATTTTCATAAGTTGTGGGTACTTCTTCCGAACTTTGGCTAGTTACTACATCTTCACTAGTGGGAGGTAGTGTTTCACTAGAAACTGGAGGAGTACATCCCACTAGCAAGGTGCATAAAATAAGAGTAAATCCTATCTTTCTTTTCATTATGGTTTAATTCCTATCGCTACGCTTTTTACTGTAATTACTGTGACTTCACTAGTGCCAAGTAA
>DBRT01000002.1 GCA_002306335.1 Caryophanales bacterium UBA1361 | reverse complement strand
GCTTTGATACAATTATCGAGGCATTTTTTATTATGAGTACGCATATTTATTATTCCGATATCGGTATAATGTTGTCTTATTTCTTTGAAATGCTATAATATTATTGTGCCGATATCGGTATAATAACATTGGAGGTGATTATATGAAATATGAAAAAATATCGTATTTTGTCTCAAAGTGGGGTATTACAGAACGGCGAATACGCGTGCTTTGTACCGAAGGAAGAATTGAGGGCGCAGTAAAAGTTGGCAAAACATGGTTAATTCCCAAAGATGCATCAAAACCACGTGATAAAC
This sequence comes from Caryophanales bacterium UBA1361, assembly GCA_002306335.1. Classification (GTDB taxonomy): domain Bacteria; phylum Bacillota_I; class Bacilli_A; order RFN20; family CAG-826; genus UBA1361. Next base: position 5,409 of record DBRT01000002.1, on the reverse strand, counting down.
GTTATAAAAATATCAATGACTTATTTTTTGATGATATAAATACTGATGCTATTGATAATAAAAAAGCAATAATAGATGAATCACGACCTTTTTCACAAACGATGATCCGACAATTAAATGACAAGCTTCTTGTCGAGTGGACATATCACTCAAATGCGATTGAAGGCAATACTTTAACGATGTCAGAAACGAAAGTTGTGCTAGAAAACGGGATTACAATTAAAGGCAAACCATTAAAAGACCATCTTGAAGCAATCAATCATAAAGAAGCAATTGAATATGTTGAAGAACTAGTGAAGAAAGACACTAAACTCACAGAATACGACATAAAATCAATTCATTATTTAATTTTAAAAGAGATTGATAATTTAAATGCTGGCAAATATCGCGCCCAAAACGTTTTAATAAGTGGTTCAAAACATATTCCGCCCTCCTATATTAATGTGCCGCTTGAAATGCAAATGTTAATGGAACAATATGAAGATTGGGCAGTTTATCATCCGCTTATTCGCGCCTGTTTACTGCACGGTGAATTTGTGAAAATTCATCCATTTGTTGATGGTAATGGGCGAACTGCGCGCTTACTTTTAAATTTTGAACTAATTAAAAATGGCTATCCACCTGTGATTATTAAAAATGAAGATCGCGCTGATTATTATGACGCTCTTGAAATGGCTAGTACCACGAAAAATTACACTCTTTTTATTAATCTTGTGCTTAATTTAGTTAATGAAGCCGCTGATAGTTATTTGTTATTGCTCGGTAAGTAATAATAAGTACATCACCGAACTCAAGAGTTCAAAAGTTTCGCATTCAACAACTAAATATAAAAGAGAAGTGTGGCAGTGTAATAAGAAATTTGAAAATGGTAAAAAAGGGAATAAATGTAGTACTCCTCATTTATTTGAAAGAGAGATTAAAGAAGCATTTATTAAAGCCTTTAACTTACTTTGTCAAAAGAAGAATAGCGTTTTAAATAATTGTAAAGACTTCATCACAATACTTAATAATACAAAAGAACTAGATGAAAAAATAATGGTTCAAGAGACAGAAGTTAAAGTCCTTATTAATATCGCTCGTAACTTAGTGGAAGAAAACGCCACTACCGCATTAGACCAAGAAGATTATAAAAATCGATACGCTAAAATCGAGAAGAAGTTTAAAGAAGAACAAGATAAACTTGATGAATTACTAAAGGAAAGAGAGCGTAAAAGAGTGCAAAAGAATAGTATTAAGTTATTCATGAAAGCTTATAAAGAAATGCCCGAAATATTGAAAGAGTGGTCTCTTGAAGTATGGATAACAATAATTGACCACGCTATTGTATATAGTGATGGTAAGATGAAGTTTATCTTTAAAAGTGGTGATGAGATTAAAGTATAAGTTTATAAATTAAATATGTTTCATATGGTTAACAAAACAGGGACTTTAAGAACTTGTCAAGAATGTAATTTATAGTTAGCATTTTTAAATATTAAATAGTACCAAACCATTATTTACACTGGAGAGCGAATCTCTTTTCCTTTTTTCGGAATCCTATTGTCTGAACGATTATAACCTAGGGGGTTGCACATTTGAACGATTTAAAGGGTGGGGGGTGCATGATTGAACGATTACTTCCGAAATTGTATCAATTAGGACAACATGCCATCTTACTAGGTATGCTTTGATACAATTTCAAGGCATTTTTTATTAGAAAAATAATACATTTTTTCGATAATTGATAGTAATTTGACATTTTAAAGGTTATTGAAGGGAGTAATTTTAATTATCTAGAATTCCACTATCTGAACGATTAGAAGTGTTGAGGCAAGGGAAGATATTATAATAGAAAAAATTCATAAATCTGCAAAAACTGGAATCAAGCTTCTGAAAAACACGGAGCGAAACCTCTGAAAAAACCGGAATAAACCTTTTACAAAACATCAAATTTAAATATGATAAAGATGATGATTAATCTTTAAATTTTCTTTTACGCCATAATTAAAAGTCAGAAATTTGACCTTCTGACTTTTTTATTTCTAATACATTTTAACTAGATGCTATTTCATTACGATGAGTAATTAATGACTTTTATGGATATCGGTTAAATATTTAGATTATGTTGAAAGTCTTATGTTACTTAATACATGTGCGACAACGAGCCCATGGCTAAGAGACATTGGTGAATCGTGGAATAAAGCAGGGGCAACGGGAGATGGCCACGCTTATTACTTATCAACGATTCCGTTAATTTATTCACCAGCTTTCTACACGAAGAAACTTGACTGGATGAAAAAAAGAGAAGCACTCTTAACACCATTTTTCAGTAATAAAGTTGTTGTTGATGGCTTTATTCGCTTAACGAATAGCGCTGTTAGTCACGATGTAAGAGATAGCTTAAGTAAAATCGATGTACCAACATTTATTATAAGCGCAAAGCAAGACTATTTAACCCCAATTGAAGATCAATACTTGCTCGCCGAAAAAATGCCGAATGTGAGCCATATCACGATTGAAAATTCGGGTCACGCTAGTATGTATGAGCATCCTGGTCTATTTGTGACGCTAGTCCTTGGCTTTGTCAACAAAAAAGCAAAAACATATACTATTTAAACACTAACGCATAAATTTATTTAGCGTTACTATTTGCAAAAACAACCAGTAACGTGCAAAACTTTTAAGTATAATATTCTAATAATTAAAAGGCGCATATTTGCCTTAAAGCCATATAAACCTATTACGGGTTAAAATGGCTTTTTTTCTTGTATTTCGCACTTTGTAAAAAAGTTGATAATTATTCAAAAGATAAAATGCGATTATTAGCAAGATATGTTTTTATATTATTGCTTTTCTGTTTGTTAATTGTCGGGATGTGGATTTTGTTATAAACATATTTAATTTATTATTAACATCTATTTTTAAGTAATGTTCACTTAAATTCGTTATAATGTTGGCGGTAATAGTCATGAAAAATAATTTTAAAACAGTTTTAATTAAAGCCTTAAAGATTATTGCTATATTTGTTGGCTATGCTGTTTTAGCAGCTTTAATTTATCTATTTTTTTACTTAAACGGTTATAAAAGTTTAGACGATATTCGCGGACTTATTGATAATGCGGGAGCGTGGGCGTGGTTAATCTTTTCAATTATTCAAATCTTTTCAACGGTCGTGCTTTTTATTATTCCCGCACAAACGACGGCCTTTATTGTCTTAGCCTTAGCGCTTTTTACTCCGCTTGAAGCTTTTCTTTTAGTAGCGATTAATACACTTATAGCGTCGCTACTTAATTTCTCTGTTGGTAAGTTATTTGGCAAAGTAATTGTACAGAAAATTATTGGTGAAGAAACAATCATTAAATATCAAGAAAAACTTGAGACAAAAGCAAAAATTTATTATCCAATTATGATGCTTTTTCCGTTTTTTCCTGATGATGAAATAACGATGCTTGCTGGTCTTACTCCGATGACTTATCGCTATTTTATCCCCGTGACTTTTGTGACGCGTTCAGTGGGAATTGCGACCTATGTTTTTTTAGGTAGTACTTTTAATTATCAAAACTTTACGGTGCTCCACTGGTATCAATTTATCGTAATTATTGGCCTCCTTTTATATCTTGTTTTTTTCCTTGCGGATAAACTTGAAAAATATCTTGAGTCAACCCCGCTCAGTAATTTTTCTTTTTGGCGGTGGTCAACACGAAGAAAACGCTAAATATATACACGTATTAAAATAAGCTTTTATAATTTGCGTAATGAACAATTATGAAAAATATTCACTTTTGTGGACTTTCAAATTTTTTCTCGTATATAATTAGATGGCTATTAAATATTAATAGCGCTACAAAAGGAGAAATTTATTTATGAAAAAATTTAGTATTGTTGTTAACTCTAGTGTTGACTTAACTGAAGAGTTACGGAAAGAGTTAGACTTAGTAGTTGCTCCGCTTAAGTTTATTATGAATGGTCAAGAGTATATTAACTATTTAGACTATCGTAATTTAGGAGTCAAAGAATTTTATCAAAAGTTACGTGATGGTGTTGTCGCTACGACATCGCAAGTAAACATTAATGAATATGTTGATATTATTGAAAAAGAATTTAAGAAAGGTAATGATGTTTTAATTCTTTCACTTTCAAGTGCACTTTCAAGCAACTATAATAGTGCACGTCTTGCTGTTGATATGTTTAAGGATCATCCTGAACATAAAGTTTATCTTGTTGATACTTTAACAGCATCACTTGGTGAAGGCTTAGTCGCTTACGCTGCTTCAATGAAACGAAAAGAAGGAGCGACACTTGAAGAAACTTATCAATTTATTGAACAATTTAAATACAATGTCTCCGCGTGGTTTACAGTTGATGACTTAATGTTTTTAAAGCGTGGTGGTCGCTTAGGTGGAGTGTCTGCTATATTTGGTACACTTTTAGCAATTAAACCAATCTTACACGTTGACCTTGAAGGGCGTCTCATTCCAATGGAAAAAACACGCGGTCGTAAAAAAGCTTTACGCATCATTGCCGATAAAGTTAAAGAAACTTATGACCCAAGTCTCCCTAATTTCTGTTATGTTGCGCATAGTGATGACGAAGAAGCGGCGAATTTATTAAAAGACATGATTGAAGGCTTAGGAATTGGTTTAAAGGTTACTTTAGTAAATTATGTTGGACCAGTTATTGGGGCGCATGTCGGCCCAGGCACGATTGGTGCATTCTTCTTTGCAAAACACCGTTAAATTTGATTTAAAAGTAACGAAAGGCTTGCAAATTGCAGGCCTTTTTTAAATAAATAAACATTTATTCTGTTTTTCTTGTAAGTTTAAAGTCTTTTAAATTAATGATTTCTCGTGAACAAATTACCGTTATGTTTACTTTTAAGCCATAAAACGGATTAAATTTTTTGTAATTTAGTTGATTTTATTTTATAAACAAATATGATTATATAGCATAAATAATATCGATTCGTTAAGGGAGTATTTGCATAGATGATTATATTACAGGCGGTAACTGAAGGAATCAAGATTGAACAAATTCTTGTCGCTAATGGCGTTGGTTTGCTTGTGCTCCTCGTTTATATGCTTTCCCGCGTTGAAATAAAGAAAGAACGGCACATTAGCAGTAAAATATTTGATGCGATGGTGTGGATTATCTTTTCGCACTAATTGCTGAAACATTTACATTTTTAATAGACGGACAACCTGGTAAATTTATCCATGTTTTACAATATATTACTAACGGCTATCTTTTCTTAGCGTCAAGCTTTGTAGCGTTACTATGGGTATTATTTGTCGATGTACGCATTTTCCGTAGTATTCCGCGGATAAAGCGATGGTTTAAAGCTTTAATAATTCCATATGCGCTGATAGTTGCGCTTATTATTGCCGACTTTTTCGGTACAGGACTAATTTTCAGTATTGGCGCTGATAATGT
>DBRT01000036.1:847-11387 GCA_002306335.1 Caryophanales bacterium UBA1361 | reverse complement strand
AGGTATTTGTATGAAAAGAAAAGCAAAAAAACGATTTATATCGATTAACACATTGTTTAAGTTGATAGTAAAAAATATATTTTCCGTTTTTTATTTTATGATAGTAGGCCTAGTACTAGCGGTTATTTATACACAATTTCTAGTGAAACCAACCTTTAAAGCTTCAGGTAATATTGAGAATATTGGAGGTGTTTCTGAAACAATTATGCCGTCAATAACTCTAGTTGTTACAGAACAAGAAACATTAGAAAAAGTTGTTAATAAGATGAATATTCCTAATGCTAGTCAAGCGGAAGAAATTGAAAAAATTCGTTCTGGAATAAATGTAGGTAATTATTCAGCAACAACATTGAAAATTAATATTTCATATAAAAGTTCATCAAAAGATGATGCTGAATTAGTGTTAAATAATATTATTGATGCAACAATTGAACGATTTATTGAATTAAACCCTGAAACTGAAGGTAGATTAAGAAAACAACAAACTCCAATATTAGCGGAGAATGTGGGTGTTTCTAATGTTGTAATTTATATTGAATTTATATTTATTGGTGCTATATTTGGTATTGTTGTTGGTATAACTGGTGACCTTATTAAACGCCGTCTTTTGTTTGAAACTGATCTTAAGGAATATGACCTTCCTTATAATGTTATTGATTTAAGTCTTGAAAAAGGAGATGTTATTCCCCAAATTGAAACGGAAGAATTTTTAAATGGTCTTCTTGTCTTATTGGATAAATTAGAAGGAACAGTTAAAGAAAAAAAAGCAGAGGTTATTGGTATTGTTAATTTAGGATACGAAACATATGATACATTTAGCGCATTACTAGCAGAACAAGTTGCTAAGATAGGATTTAATGTTTTAGTTATTGATTTGGATTTAGAACATCCAAGACTAAGCGATTTATACAATCTTGACGCAAAAAGGAGTGTTACAAACATTTTAACTGCAGGAGAAATAAAACCATACAAAATTAATGAAAATCTTGATGTTTTACCATCCACTAGTTATATGTTTCCTGCTCGGTTTTTAAAAGATGAGCGCTTAAATAAACTAATTAGAACACAGCAAACTAAATATGATTATGTTTTCCTTAATGTTCCAACAATTGATTACTATGCACCATTATTATTTAATTTTGATTTACTTGATTTATTACTCATTAACACTTCATTTGAGGGAACTAAAATTAAAACAATAGATAACTATATTGGTAATGTTGATTATGAAAATAGATTTAAATTATTCTTAAACGGAATTGATAGTCGCACAAAAAGAAAAGTATTACCACACCCCCCTCATAACAAGCCTGAAAAAGTAGAATAAAACCATTTTTTCGAAAATAATAATCCATTATTTATTCGAATTCTTTTAATATTTCCACAGCTTCTTTTAGTGTGTCCATACTTACACATAAACTAAGTCTTACATACTTATCAAACTTTTCACCAAAGGCAATGCCTGGCACTACTAGTAAGTTATGTTCTTCTAATAATTTATTAGCGAACTCTGTACTTGTTAGTTTTGTTTTACTAATATTCATAAAGTAATAGAAAGCACCTTCAGGTAATACACCACTAAAGAGTGGTAATTTATTAATTTCTTCGTGTAAATAAAGTGCTCTTTCTTTTAATTCATTGTTATATGGAATTAGAAACATTGGTTTATTAGTTAGTGCCGCTACTGCGCCTTTTTGAATAAAGGTTGCGGTATTTGTGTGAATATTTTGATTTACTAAATTCATCTTATTTATTAATTCCTTATTAGCGAGAGCATATCCTAATCTAAACCCTGTCATAGCGTATGTTTTACTAAAGCCATTGATGACCACTAGTTGGTCTTTAATAAGCGGGAATTCTGCAAAAGAGTGGAAGGCTTTGCCGCTGAAATTAAGTTTGTCATATATTTCGTCACTTAGTAAATATATCTTATTCCTAAATACTAAATTAACAATTTTCATTGTTTCTTGGAATGATAAAATTTGACCTGTGGGGTTATGCGGATAATTAAGAATTAATAATTTTGTTTTTTTAGTAATCTTTTCTTCTAACTTTTCTAGTGGGAAAGTAAAATCTTTATTAAGTGCTATTTTAACGATCTTAGCTTTAGGTTCCGCTAGTTTAATCATTGCTGGATAACTAACGTAATAAGGTTCAATAATAATCACCTCGTCGCCTGGTTCAAGAATACTTACTAACGCAGCGTGAATTGCCGCTTTAGCGCCGGGAAAGATAATTACTTCTTCAGCTTTGTAAGGTTTATATTCTTTAGCAATTAAAGTTCGTAATTCTAATAACCCTTGCGGAGTGGAATACTTCGTATATCCTTCATCAAGTGCTTTCTTTGTTGCGTCAATTATATATTCAGGCGTAGGAAAATTAGGTTCGCCTACCGCTAGTGAAATAACTTTTTCACCTTTTTCTTTTTTTTGCCGCGCTTTTTCACCAAGTAAAAGTGTCGGACTTTCTTTTATTTCCGGACTAAATAACATAAAAAATACCTCTTTTCTTATCAATTTTACCATATTTTGCTCATTTTTTGATAAAAAATGGTCGCTTATGGTACATTATATAATTAAGAGAAGGGGAATATTGATGAAGACTTTTCACTTTAATGATGACTATGCACTAATTAACTTTGATGGTATTAATGTTAATGATGCGCTCTTAATATTAAACTCCAAAAGTTTTGAAAAAGTATTTAGAAGCTTTCACCGCTCTTTAAAAGAAAAAGAGAGTGTTTTACTTGTTAGTTTAGGTAAACTAACCGCGACTGATTTATTAGAGTTCTATGGCCTTCTTTTTAAATATGAACTAAGTACTGTCTTAAGACGGATGCCTAAAGTCACGAAAGATCATGTTTTACCAATATATGAATTAACCGAAAGCTTTTATGACTACTGGCGGAAGTATGAAAGATTTGGGTTACTTAATGCTTTTAAGGAAGATGGTACTCAAACTAAAGTCGATGATCTCTTAAAAGTAAGTAATGACTTTAACTATCAAATTATTACGATATACAGGACTATTAGTCAAAAGTTATTAGGACAAACATTTAATGTATATCGTCAGTTACCCGCTGGTATAAGTGCTAATATGTTATACACATATCACTCTTTTGATAAAAGTTTAAAAGAATATAAACTGCTTAATAATATCCCTGTAGCGACGAAAATCGTTATTAACCCACCCTTTATCATTAATTCAAAGAGTAATGTTAGAAAAGGAGTCTTTACACCTTTAACTTATTCTTATAATCCAATTACTCACTTAAAAATAAATAAAAATAACTTTATTGCTTTCCCGTTATGGGTGGGACCACTTCTAGCGTACGTCTACATCCATATTGATTTATTACACCACGGTATCGCTTTATCTAATCTTTTTGAAATCGCTGATTACCAAAAAGTCAAAGCCTTAAAACCAAACTTAATTTATATTTATGGTGTCGAAGATTCGCTCTATGACTCTAAATTCTATCATGACACTATTAATGATATTTACCTTGGTTTTGTCTGTAAAAGTGCTGAAAATGATTATTTTGGTTATCTTAAAAAGATGCTACTTACACTTCATAATCTTTATATGATTAATCATGATAATTTACCAGTACATGGTGCAATGGTTGAAATAACATTAAAATCAAATAATAAAAAAAGAGTAGTAATTGTTGGCGATAGCGGCGCTGGGAAAAGCGAAACATTAGAGGCGCTTCGTCAAATTGCAAGTGACGAGATTAAAGATATTAAAGTCGTATTTGATGATATGGGGACACTAAGCACTAACGAAGATGGTAAAGTACTTGCAAGTGGGACAGAAACAGGTGCTTTTGTTAGACTTGACGACTTAGAACAAGGCTATGCTTACGAAGTGATGGATCGAGCGCTCTTTCTTAATCCTTCGCAAGTTAACGCTAGAGTCGTTATTCCTTTAAGTCGATATTCTTTTATAGTAGAAAAGTATCCAGTTGATATATTCTTATACGCTAATAACTATGAAGATAAAGACGGGATTAAAGTATTTGATAAACCTGAAGAAGCGCTCGCTGTTTTCCGTAAAGGAATGCGGAGAGCAAAAGGTACGACGAGTGAAGTCGGAATGACTGCTTCTTACTTCGCTAATCCGTTTGGTCCAATGCAATATCGCGCTAAGACAGATCGATTACTTAATAAATACTTTAAAGCGCTTAGTGACAATAAAGTAATTTTAGGGGAACTCTACACTAAATTAGCGCTTCCTGAAGAAGGAGTTAGGGGACCCGCAAATGCTGCTCTAGCGTTACTTAAATTATTACAAAGTTAAACCCATAAATTAAAATGGTGTTGCTATTATTAGTTATTTTAGAATGATTTAAAGATATTTACTTTTTTAACATAAAAAACGCATTAAAAGTATTTTTTATATTAATTTAGGATTTTAGTGGGCTCTTTTGGATAGAATGTAGAACTTTTTAAGTTCCACACAAATATTAAAAGTATAAGAAAAAGCTAGGATTTGACATCCAAGCTCTTTCATGTTCCATTTAACAAAACCTTAATATTTGAAATTTTATTATAGTATAATCCACAAAGCGGGGACAACGCCATAACTCGCGGCAGTGACAATATTGTAAGCAGCCGCCATGCCGTCAGCGCGTACACGGCGAGCGTTTTCATAGTTTCCAGAGTGAGGTGACCGCAGCCAATAGTAAGAAGAATTACTATCAGCAATTCTATTAACTCCTTGCGATAAGGCATAGTCACTGGGACTTTTTTTCCTATTAATATCTGTTGAAAGATGATATGCATCAAAACCATAATTTGTATTTGTTACTTCACTGTAACTTAATAAGAAGACCTTATCATTTGTGCTATCACAAACATATGGAATAGGATCATAACCAGTTGAAGATACACTATTATCAACATTTGTGTTATCAATCATAATTTTTTCCATAGTGGTAAATGCTGTGTTGTAGAAAGTATCATTTAACCACGCTCGAATATGTGAATGCTCATAATTATTAGGGTACACAGTCGTTCCGTTAATGTCGCGCGGAAATTTTGAATGATAATAATCTTGCGCATCAATTGCTAAGTCCGCTAGTAAGAATGCTTTGCCTCCCGCTATATCAAGAACTTTCCATGAGATTGGTTCATATTTAAACCAATAAGTTTCATTCTTGTAATAGCCGTGTTCGTCTTGACTGCTATCACCACTATATGATGAATAACTTGTTGAAAATGGTCTATAACCCGTAAAATATACACCGCGATATAAATTACCGCTATTTGGGACATCGATATACCACATGTAGGACGAGACATTACTATTAACATAATAACCATAATCCGTCCATGCCCGGTTATTACCTGAAGTTGGTAATGTTCCAGCAGCGGTATTTAAAGTTGAAATTAGAGTTGCGTCAGTTACTTTACTTTGCGGGTAGGTGCCAAATTGAGTTGTTGCTCCTTTAGAGAGCGTTGTAAATTTAGCGTGATAAGTAACATCATTACTTGGCATCGCAAAGGTATAAGAACTTTCCGTAGAAACTAGATTATTTAGAGTATCGTACCAGCCCACAAATGTGTAGTTAGTATTTGGTGTTGCGCTTATTGTAACGTTACTACCAGTAAAATAGACGCCGCCACCCGTAATATTACCTAATGTTGGATTATCATTAATTAATGTAACACTTGGATAGTAATTAGCGCAGTGGAAAGAAATTGTCATATTATTTATGGCTGAATCATTTGTGCCAAGCGCCTCAATTTTAAGATAATTTGGTTTATAGTCATTAAAATTAGTGGACACACTAAGCGGTGTTCCAGTACCAAATTAGATAGAACGACTGGCGTCAAATGTTTGATCATTCGACCAGAATACACGTAGATGTGCACTAGCGTCAGCTTTTTCAATATTAAGAGTCATCATTCCGCTAACCGGTGCTGTATTAGTAATGTAACCACTCGCTTTAATTGTTTGCCACATACCTGCGGGACTAGTTAAGCCGCTATAGTCAAAAGCAACATTATTGCCGAGTTCAGTTACCGCATTTGCGTTTCCTGAATGACCGTCTGGATTAGCGGTATTTGGTGTTAATCTATTTTTCGTTGCATTAAAGACAATTGAATATGAATCTGGTTGACCTCTTGTTATAAATGAATCGTGACCAATATTATGCAGTGAAGCAATTAAGACAACTAAAAATGCCCCAATTGTAAGGATTGCGTTATTAATTATTTTCTTTTTTCTCATAAATACGAATCTCCCTTATTTTCACATTATAACTGAATTGAGATAAATATAACGCGGAAAAGTGAACTATATGGTGGAATTGTTCATCTTCAAAAGAAAAAAAATACATAATATCTCTATTACTGTTAATTAAAGAAAAAGTGTTGAAAGTGATTTCATGCTTTATAGCTAGATGTGCAGAGATATTAGTGAATGAATATAATGCAACCAACAAAAATATATTATCCAAGATTAAGGATATATCTTTCTTTTATTATTATTTCATATAAGTTTTACTAGAAAATGGACAAGAAAAGTATAAAGAACACTATAAAATGTTCCGAGGATAAAATATTCGCCAAACTTAGTATTATGTAATTTTTTATATCTTGCTAACGCTTTAATTGCAATCACAAATCCAATAGCGGTAATACTTTCCGTGACAATTAAAACAAAGACTAGCAATCGTTCTAAAGCACCAATTGTTGCTCCAGCACTTTCAAAACCGATATCATTTTCGCTTTCGTCATGCTTTTCTTCATTACTTGGTTCGCTTTGCATTGCTTTTTTATCAAGCGGCGGCTTAAATTTATTAAAGAATATTTGAAATGTTGTATTAGCGGGTTTAATAAGTAAAATACAAATTAAAATTGTTTTCACTAAATATTCATCAATGGTAAAAAAATCATAAGCAATAAAATTAACGCTGATATAATGAGCCACTAAATATAAAATAACAATATGAATAATTTGATCACATATGTAAATTAGTGGTTCAAATTGCTTAAATCTTTTTGTTAAAGAAATTTTACAAATATCGATAATGCCATGTGTTAAAAAGATTATTACAATAGGAACAACATAATAAAACCAGGCGACAGCGCTATAAAAGAAGAATATACATGAAAAAAGCAATAATTGTATTAAAATATGTGCGAAAAATCCCTGCGGATTGAATTCAATAAAAGTGTTATTTTCTTTCGTTATCGTCTTTATTTTATTATTTGGTAAATAAAAGTCAGCGATAAAGTGAAATATTAATAACAAACTAAATATCATGCTTAGCACCTTCTTTCACAACTTTATTACTTAGCACTTGCATCGCGTTTACATAGTATTCATATTTCGATGCCTTATATCTTTCAAATACATTAGAATTGCTTTGTTTATAACGCTTAGCGACATTTTTGTATGTAAAATCACGCGTCAACCCATAATTAAACACGGTAAACTTAATTAAATCGATTTGGATAGGTGTCCACTCCTTTTTAATAGCGTAACAAAGATCAAGAAAAGTATCTACTTCTTCATTAAATTCATCATCATTACTCATGACATATATATTTGAAAAGAATTGTTTTTTACTTTTGCTACGCACTTTTTCAATCGCTTTTCTAGCATTCCACCATACATCGCCATCACTACGATACGGGCTATCAAAATCGCCAAAATCAAATAATATAGTACCAATACCAATCCCAAAGCGTAGTTTATGCGGATACATTTCTAATTCTATCTTATGAATTAGTTCTAAAATATATTTTCCGTCTTTAAATAAACCTTGGAATTCGTCACCAAGTGTTATTGACATTTTTTTGTCTAGTTCATTATGATATTCATCATTTAGTTTGTTTAAAATATTTTCTAGTTTAGTTTGTGCTTCAATCCGCTTTTCTATTTTTTTAGAAGCAACAATATCACCAATTAATGCAAAGTACATATGACGCCCTCCACAAATATATTATATATCATATTCACTAATAATAGCGAATATTTTATTTATTCGCCTTATTTAGCGAATTTATTAAATAACAAAACAAAAGAGAATAAGAAAAAGATGGGCATATTAGCGAAATGCCCATCTTTAATATATAAGTATATAACTACTATTTAACTAGCGGTAACCCACGCTGGTAAGTACTCGGTATAACCTCTAAATGTAAAGATTTTCGTTTCATGGAACTTAGTGTTTTCTTCACCTGTTACTTTATTTTCAAAGTCTTGGAGTTCTTCGTTCCATACAGGTTCACCGTTTGTGAGTGTTAAGTCATAATAATGGCGAAGTGGGGTACTACCATTCATCACTAAGTCATTAGCGCCGCCATATGTTGTAAATTTCATTGTTCCGTTAGGAGCATTCCAAAAGACATTTAAGTTTAAAGAAATGCGCGGAATTTTATAAATGCGTTCAATTGCTGCTGCTGCGGGGTGACCCTTAGTGCCATCTAAATTATATGTATTAGTAGGACTTGGTGGAGCAGGATCTTGATTGTATATACCGGCTCTTGTCGCGGCAATCGCAACAGTATAGGGGTTTAATGTATCCATTAAGGCTTGACTGTTACTACCATGACTCCCGTGGTGACTAGCTTTGTATAAACTTACTTGTGGTAATGTTTCGTTTCGTAAAAGGCTAGTTTCACTCGCGGAAGTTAAGTCACCAGCAGTAAAGAATTTAAAGTCTTTATAACAGAACATTAGTGCGAGACTATTAGCGTTACCGCTGCTAGTGTCACTATATGCTCCGGTATTTAAAACATCAACATAAAATTCACTGGTGAAGTAATAGCGATTAGTCGCACCGTTTACTTTATTCACGGAATCTAGAGCAGTGTAATATGGCGAACCTTCGTTTTCACCAAAAGTGCGGATTAACTGTTTATAGCCACTGCTTTCGCCGCCAGCTCTGCCGTAATCAAGGAAGCTACTAATATGCGGTATGTCGCGCACAAGATAAGGAATACCTTGTGTATGGTCACCGTCCCCATGACTAGCAATAAGCATATCAATCCTTCCGTCAGTTACCTTTTCATTTAAGAAGTCACGATTAAGTTCACCGTCACACTTCCAGCCACCATCAATCACAATATCAATGTTGCCTTTTTTAATATAAAGCGAATCAGCGTATATTTTATATGTTTCAAGGAAATAAACTTCAAGTGGGCCGTCGCCTTCATATCCCTTAAAAAGTGGATCATCAGCGCTTGTACCACTTCCGACACCTGTTTGCTCTGCAACTTTATTAACAGTTAAAAACAAACTAGTTTTAACATCAGGATAATTAAGCGCGTGCACATTAATCATTGTTTCGCCAGGCGCTACACCAGTTACCGCACCTGTAGCGCTCACGGTTGCTAGTTCACTATTAACGACACTCCACACAACTTCTTGCGGGGCATCTAGCGGTAATACTCTAGCCTCCAAATTAATCGTGTGACTAACATCAACTGTGACATCATATGCTCTAATATCATTTTTAAAAACTTGAATGCTTAAAGGTGTGGCTATTGAAGGCTCATCACTTAATGAAGGTGCACTTGTTGTGAGTGACACCTCCGAAGAGGTGCGCTTACCGCACCCGGTAAGCGCTAAGATTACTAATAAACCAATTGTGGCTAAACGTCTCATAAGCTTAAGCCTCTTTGATTAAGCGAATATTATCAATGTTGATGCGTTGACCAGTACCAGCTTTTAAGACGATGGCAACACGAACATTACCTGTTGTACCAGTACGTACACGATACTTAACTAAATCAAAGTGATTGATTGTGTATTCGCGTTCAAGCTGCGTCCAAGTGACACCATCATCCGTTGAAACTTCAAACATCAAGACCATGCCTTTACGATTAGCACCATAAATTGCAGCGTCAAATTCAAGCATATTGAAGTCATAGACATTATCTTGTAACTCAATCCGTCCAGAACGAGCTTGGTCATTATTACTTTGGGTACGAATAGCGTACATTCCAGTTCGTTTATCATTATTATCGCCGCCAATTAAGGCGTTTTTAAGTTGCCATTTAGTAACAGGGTCGCCTAAATCAACCATGTCATTTGTGGCTTCTACAGTATATTTTGGTTTTGTATTACTACAACCATAACTACCGCTAGGATCAGCGTCTTCTAAGTCTAATGTATGTAAGAATGAAAGGCTTTCTAAGTTTGTACCAAAGACGGTTACAGTCCAAGAGCGAACTGTCTGGTCAGTTCCTTTTTTGACTGTTGCCGTTAATGTGAGGTCAAGTGTTGAAACTGGATGCGTAACAGCACCTGTTTCCGTGTTAAGTGCTGCGTTACTTGAAGTCCATTCAACAGTTACACCTTCGTAGCCTTCTAAAGTAGTTGGAAGTGTGACGTTATTAACATTAAGCGGAATGCTTTCAACGATTTCTAGACTTGCGGCCGCGACTTCCGTTGCTTGCTTATCAGTCATCGCTGCAGCAGTAACATCAGTGCTTCTTACAATCTTCATTTGGTTAGCGGGAGTGCCATAGCCAAACGCACTCATAACACCAACAACATCAATCGCTGAACCAGGAGCGGT
>DBRT01000036.1:0-740 GCA_002306335.1 Caryophanales bacterium UBA1361 | reverse complement strand
TCTAAACTTAAGACATCTTTATCACTAATATCCACAACTTCATAAGTTAAAGCTGGGTCATGTGGCACAAAGTATTCAACATCAACGAGTTCAAATGTGCCAAAGTAGTTTTTAAAATAACCACCGACGGTGTAAGAATTACCAACAGTAACAGGGAATAAGTCATTATCTTGTTTGTAGATATAGTATCCTTCAGTACCATTTTGGATAAAGTATTCAACAGTACCTTCGGCTGTTACTGGAGCGGCGTAAGTGACAACACCACGGACTTTAAAAGGAGTGCCGTCTTCCGTATTTTTATTGACGAAATCAGCGTGTGAGCTATACGCCATTTCTTCCCAGTTTTGGGTAATTGCGTCTTCGACGACTTCAAGCGTAAAGACTTTTTTAACACTTTCTTTAACAGCACTTGTTGCCGTAATATTTANNGTTTCGTCACTACTAGACCAATTAACTTCTTGGCTAGCGTCAACCGGTAAAACGGTGGCATTTAATTTAAGTGTTTTATCAACACTGACAGTTGTTAAGTCATCAACTGAAGTAATAAGAATTTCAGTTGGATCAGGAGCGACGATTACTTTTGGCGTAATCACAAGTGGTACTTGGGCAGTAACTTCGGCTTTAACAGTGGAGGTAGCAATGACAAAGACATTACCTTCACTAACACCAGTTACTTCTCCGCTTTCAGTGACTGTTGCTTTAGTGGCATCGCTTGTCGACCAAGTGACACTTTGCGGTGC
>DBRT01000034.1 GCA_002306335.1 Caryophanales bacterium UBA1361 | reverse complement strand
AGAAGATATATGAAGAAAAGGACAAACATTGAAATTGCTTACACCCTACTTAAGGAACACGGTGAATCACTATCATTTTATGATTTATGGCAAGGTGTTGTTAACGAACATGAATATAGTGAAGCTGAAGGTCATGATTTAATTTCACGCTTCTACACTGCCTTAACGATGGATGGTCGCTTTGTTAATTTAGGCGACAATATGTGGGCATTACGTGAAAATGTCTTATTTGATGACATTGCTTTACCACTAAACGAAGTTTACACTGAAGTTGATGAAGCAGGTGATGAGGAAGAAGAAGACGAAGGACCAGAAATCCTTTACTTTGATGATGAAACAGGTCAAGCAGATGAAGCGAAAGTAAGAAGCACACTTGACGAAGAAGACGAAGAATAAATAATTTTAAAAGATAAAGGAGAATTTTTATGCCATTAGTGAGTATGAAAGAAATGCTTATCAAAGCAAACAAAGAGAAGTACGCTGTTGGTCAATTCAACATTAATAACTTAGAATGGACCCAAGCAATTCTCGATGAGGTACAAGAGCTTCAAGCTCCAGTTATTTTAGGAGTTAGTGAAGGAGCCGCTAAATACATGGGCGGTTATAATGTCGTCGTGCAAATGGTAAAAGCCTTAATTAAAGATCGTGGCTATACGATTCCAATTGCCATCCACTTAGATCACGGCAGCAGTGAAGAAGTATGTAAAAAGGCAATTGATGCTGGCTTTACTTCCGTGATGATTGACGCAAGTCATCACCCATTTAAAGAAAATTTAGAAATTACTAAACGCGTAGTTGATTACGCACATGCACGCGGCGTTAGTGTTGAATCAGAACTTGGTAGCATCGGTGGTCAAGAAGAACACGTTATTGCTGAAACATTATATGCTGATCCAAACGAATGTTTAGAAATGGTGCAAAAAACAAAAATTGACTGCTTAGCGCCAGCGCTTGGTAGTGTACATGGTCCGTATAAAGGCGAACCAAAACTTGGTTTTGATGAAATGGATCATATTAATAAATTAGTCGGAGTCCCACTTGTGCTACATGGTGGCAGTGGTATTCCTGATTTCCAAATTCAAATGGCGATTGAACGTGGTACCGCTAAAATTAATGTCAACACTGAAATTCAACAAGAATGGACAAAGATTGTCCGTGAAACTTTAGCGAATAATGATAAAGTTTATGATCCACGTAAAATTATTGGTCCGGGAATGAAAGGCATTCGTAAAGTTGTTAACGAAAAGTGCCGCGTCTTTGGTTGTATAGGGAAAGCTGCATAAGTGTTTAAAAATTTACGTAAGTTCATTGAAGAGCATGATAAGATTGCAATCTTTTCACACATTTATCCTGATGGCGATGCAGTTGGGAGTATTATTGGCTTGCGTGAATTAATAAAAACAAGTTATCCGCATAAAGAAGTTTTTGGGTTGGGCAGTAATGTCCAACCCTTTGTTTCTATTGTGGGCGAGTTAGATGAAGTAAGTGACGACTTCATTAAAGAAAGCGCGGCGATTATTGTCGATGTCGCTAACGGTGAGAGAGTTGAGGATCAACGCTTTAAATTAGCAAAAGCATCATTTAAAATTGATCATCATATTTTCGTGGAAAAGTTTACTGATGAAGAGTTAGTGTTAACAAAGCGTATTGCTACTGCCGAAATTATTGGTGAATTAATGATGAAAGAAAAGCTTCGCACAAATAAACTTGGTGCGACTGCCTTAGCGCTTGGGATTATTACCGATTCAGGTCGTTTTAGATACGACTTAACAAGCGGTAACACTTTTAGTGTGATGGCGCGACTCACTAATATTGGTGCGGATTTAGCGTTAATTAATGAGAATTTAGCGAAGCGTTCACTCGCTGACTTTAAAAAACGCGGACACTTTTTATCAAATTATGAAACTTATGAAAATGTAATTTATATTATTGTCCCATACTTAAAACTACAAGAATTAGACATATTACCAAGTGAAGGTAGTAATTATGTCAATACTTATTCGAATCTCGATTACTATCCGTTATGGGCAACTTTTTTTATCGAAAAAGACGGGCGTGTGTTTGTTGAATTACGCAGTAAAAATTATAATGTGCAAAAGGTCGCTACGCTTTTTGGTGGCGGTGGTCACTTAAAAGCAAGTGGCTGTCGCTTAGAAAATGAAGCACGAATTGCCGACGTTTTGCAACAACTTACTAAAGCTGAGGAGTTAAAAGATGAAGTATAAAAAGGAATTAAATGCGGCGATTGAAGCCGGGAAAATAGCGCGTGATATTGTTTTAAAAATTTATGAAAGTGACTTTGATGTTGAAATTAAAGATGATAATTCTCCTGTTACTTTAGCCGATAAAATGGCGGATAAAGCAATGCGTGAGTATCTTGGACCACTTTTTCCTGATTATGCTTTTTTAACTGAAGAAAGTGATGATGATTTATCTCGGCTTACCACGGATTATGTGTGGATTATTGATCCGGTCGACGGCACAAAAGATTTTATTCATCGTGATGGTGAATTTACTGTGTGTATCGCTTTAACTTATAAAGGTGAAGTTGTTGTCGGTGTCATTGTTGTGCCGGTACTTAACGAAATATATTACGCTACTAAAGGTGGAGGAGCCTACGAACTATTCGCTGATGGTTCGACAAAGAAGTTAAGTGTTAATGATAAAACTAGTAACTTAACCGCGACTGGTTCTCGTCATCATTTAAAACCTGCTGATAATGAATATATCGAAAAACATAAAGATTTAATTAGTAATGTAATAACATACGGCTCCACACTTAAAGCGATTAAGATTGCTAAAGGTGAAATTGAATTATTTTATCGTAGTGGTCCAGGCACTAAAGAATGGGATATCGCTGCAGCGGATATCATTGTGACTGAAGCTGGCGGTATTTTTATTGGACCTGATGGTAAGAAGTTTACTTATAATAAAGCTGATATACACAATCGTAACGGTTATTTAATCGTTAATCGGAAGGAAAATATACGATTATGAAGAAAAAAACAATTATTTTAATGATACCGCTCCTTATTTTTACGCTTGTAGTAAGCGGATGTGAAAGAGGAAGTGAATCTCTAAGTGACAATTCTAGACCTACCTTAGGTAGTGAAGAACCTACTAGCACTACAATCACAAGCACTGAAGGTAGAACTGGGCAAAAGGAATTAAGTTTTTACGCTACTAATGATTTTCATGGGTCAATTGTTGAAACAAATAGTGAGCCTGGTATTTTTAAACTTGGTTCATATTTAAAAAGTGAATTCGCTGCTAAAAGAAATAAAACAGTGTATGTTGATGCTGGTGACATCTGGCAAGGCAGTGCTGATTCAAATATTAATCGTGGTAAGTTTTTAGTTGAAGCAATGAATGTTTTAAAGCTTGATGCGCAAACTATTGGTAACCACGAATTTGATTGGTATGACACTGTTATTGAAACGAATAAGGAACTCGCTAATTATCCGTTTTTAGGCGCTAATATCATGGTGCGTGAAACCGGTGAGCTTGCCACGAATTTAGTGTCATACGATGAAACTTTTAAAGCTAGTACGATGGTAACAAGAAACGATGTTAACATTGGGATTATTGGGACGATTGGGATGCTTGAAGGCTCCATTTTAGCAGGTGCTATTGCCCCTTACACATTTAAACCAGTAACAACTTATATTGAACGCGAAGCAGAAAATTTACGAGCACAAGGCGCAGATATGATTGTATTATCAACGCATGATTCACTCGCTAATAGTCTTGGTGCTTATGCGCCTATTATCGAAAATAAAGTCGTGGATATTATTTTTTCCGGTCACCATCATGTGCGTGATAATCAGTTTATTAATGATGTGCCAATTATGCAAACGGAAGGTAATGGTAAACAAGTAATGGAAGTGCATGGCTATTATGACTTTAACTTAAAAGAATTTAAAGTTACTAGCCGTGAATTTACCGAAGCAGCGGACATTAAAAGAGATTACACAGAAGACACTGAATTATTAAACTTATTTAATGAAAAGTATGCTGAAGAAATTGAAAGAGTAAAAGGTGAAGTTATAGGTTCACTGACAAATTATATTAATAAGAGTACACTTGTAAAACTCGCTAATAAGGTGATGTATAACTTCGCGAGTATTACGCATAACCCTGATACAATTATTGCTGTCCATAATTATGGTGGTGTGCGAGTAGACGGGATTGATGCAGGAGAAGTAACATATGGCGATATTTATAAAGCCTTCCCGTTTGATAATGAAATTAAGATATTTGAAGATGTTTTAGGCTCAACTGCTTCAAGTTTCATTGGTAGCAATGCTTCTTATCCAATCGGTAAATTTGATATTCAAAATGATCAAGAATATACAATCGTTACTATCGATTATGTTAGTGATAGCAAGTATTCAAATATTCGTGATTACCCACATACTGTTACTGGTGAATATGTTCGTGAATTAATTGCTGAATATTTCCGCACTAACGGTGAAATAGACCCTTACACTATTTAAATAGATAAATTAATTTTATTAGAATACTTTATAGCTTTTTTCGTATTGTAAATTCCCCACCTTGTAATAAAATAAGGGTAGAGATAAAACTTTAATATTACCGCAAATTATAACTAAAATGAAAGGCTGTGACATCTTATGAAACGAAAAGGAAGTTTACTAATTCTTATAATTCCTATGCTTTTTAGTCTAACTGCGTGTAATAGCGGTCTTAACGAATATCGCGAAAATGCTAAAGCTGAAATAACGCGTTTCGTCACTGATTGGCAGCATATCTTTAATGATCATCAAGAAGCTTTAAATATAGCTGTACAAAAAGGGGAAGAAGCTATTAATAAAGCAAGGAATAAAAAAGAAATTGACAGTATTGTAAAAAATACAAAAGCGGATATTGATGCTCTTTTAATAAATGATGATTATGAATTTAGTATATCAACAGAGATGGTTGTTAAAAAAAGCGGTGAAGATTTTAGTGTTGAAGTTAAATTAAAAAATAATAGTGGCGCAGATATTGAAATGTCATATTTTTGGTCACCATTTTGGCCCTTTGCCCCTAGATGGCAATACCCACTTTTTATTGAGCCTAGTGAATTTCCTGAAACAGTTACTTTCTTAAATAATGAAACATACACGGAAACATGGACTTTAGGCGCTAATTTTGAAGTCGGAAAGCATGACTTACGATTCAAGGCGCTTTTCTATCCTAATTATTATGAAGATGATACCAATTGTGTGGTGATATGGTCGCCGCATATTGAAATAGCAGTGGATTATTATTTAGGCAAGTAAAAGAGGCTTTATAAAACGCGTACTATTTGTAGGGATACTTTTCTCCTTAAGTGGCTGTTAGACTACACTGATAGCAGTAGATTTTAAGACAAGTGACACAAAACTTTATTATAAATAGTAAGGAATAATGTAAAAAAGGTGCATCTTAAGTGCACCTTTTCTTTTTGTACTAGCTTTTATTCATCAAGTAAGACGCCAAGAACGCCTGGTACCTCTTCCATCAATATTTCTTCGATACCATATTCTAGCGTTTGATTAACAAGTGGGCAGCCTTCGCAAGCGCCAAGCATCTTTAAATAAACAAAACCTTCTTCAAATCTTACAAATTCAAAATCACCACCGTGACTTTGAATATAAGGTCTGATGCGGTTAAGTAGTACTTTAATCTTGTTTTCAGTTTGTTTTAAATCTTCCATGCAAATAGTATAACAAATTGAAATTATATTTACTAAAAAGAATGCTTATGAATAAAAAAGCCCTACCGTAGTAGGACAATTTTTTTGGAACTGGTGCCCGGGGCCGGACTTGAACCGGCACGGTCTCAACAACCGAGGGATTTTAAGTCCCTTGCGTCTACCTGTTCCGCCACCCGGGCGATGGTCTCCCGTGTAAGAATCGAACTTACGACCCTTTGATTAAAAGTCAAATGCTCTACCGCCTGAGCTAACGGGAGGAATGGCTGGGGTACCTAGATTCGAACTAGGGAGATGACAGAGTCAAAGTCTGTTGCCTTACCGCTTGGCTATACCCCAAACAAAAGATGGTGGGAGAGGGCGGATTTGAACCACCGAACCCTCAGGAACTGATTTACAGTCAGCCGCGTTTGACCACTTCGCTACTCTCCCGACTTTTGGCATAAAATAAATGGTGGATGGTGAGGGGTTTGAACCCCCGACCTCCGCCGTGTAAAGGCGATGCTCTCCCAGCTGAGCTAACCATCCGGGACTGGTCGCTAATTTATGCTTACTTAATATATCATTAGATAGTTATTTAGTCAACAAATAATACTATCAAAACGGCCTGTTATTATTTTCTGCTAGGTTTACCAAGTAGGGCAAACATATTCTTTTTATAAACTTCGACGCCTGGTTGATTAAAAGGATTTATATCAAGTAGATAAGCACTTACGGCACATGAGCGCATAAAGAAGTAGAACATATAACCAAGAGTGTGGGCATCAAGTGTAGCAATTTCAAAGACAAGATTAGGAACCTTACCATCTTCAACATGGGCGGCGAGTGTGCCTTTAAAAGCTTGCTTATTGACAAAGGCAAGGTTTTTTCCCGCAAGGTAATTTAATTCATCTAAGTTTTCTTTTTCACTAGGAATGACGACATCTTGGTTTGGATTTTCAACAAAGAGCGTTGTCTCAAATAAAATAGGAGATCCGTCTTGAATAAATTGTCCTAAGCTATGTAAATCAGTGGAGAAGGTAACTGAAGTTGGGAATAAACCTTTCTTTTCTTTACCTTCGCTTTCGCCATATAGTTGTTTTAACCACTCATTAAACATAGCGTATTGTGGTTCGTAAACAACATAGAGCTCGCTCTTGTAATTTTGACGATAGAGTGTGTCGCGAATAACTGCATATTTATAAAGGTCATGATCTAAATTATCGACGCTTTCGCTGCGTGCTTTAAGAGCCCCCGCCATTAAGTCATCAATATCAATTCCCGCAACAGCAAGTGGTAAAAGTCCAACAGCGGTTAAAACACTATAACGACCACCGATATCGCTTGGCAATGTAAAAGTAGTGTAGCCATTTTGTGTCGCTAGTTTACGGAGCGCACCAGTTTTAGCGTCTGTAGTCGCAAAAATTGCCTTATTAGCATTTGCTTCACCGACTTTTTCGATTAATAGTTGCTTTAATAAGCGAAAAGCAATACTTGTTTCAGTAGTGGTACCACTTTTAGAAATAACATTAATCGCAAAGTTTTTTGTTTTTAAGTATTCGAGCGTTTGCGCTGTTAAGGTCGGAGAAAAAGTATGACCCAAAAAGATAATTTCAGGTCCTTTTTGCGGCAATAATCCGTTAATTGCTTCAATTGCAGCTCTTGCCCCCAAGTAAGAACCACCAATACCAGTAACGACTAAAGTATCAAAGGTTTCTCTAATCATTAAGGCTGTTTCTTTAATTAAATTAAATTCTTTTTTATCGTAATGTAATGGCCAATCAGCCCAACCAAGATAATCATTTCCTGCTCCCTTTTTTTGATTAATGCCTTCATTAATTTTTTCAAGTTTAGAGCGGTATTTTTCAAAATCAATCGTAGTTAATACATTGTCATAATTTAATCTAATCATTTTGCGCCTCCTTAATAGCCTTTTCAATCCAAAGCGGCAATGCTTTTTCAAGTGCACTAAAATCAGTTTGTGCCGGATTAATGTTTGTTGCTTTTTTATCGCGTTCAAAAATAATGCGTTCATTGTAAGGAACGGATTTAAGTGAAAGTTTTAAGAAACCATTATGTTCATCAATTTCAATTATCCGCACTTTAATTTGTGCATCAAGTTGCAAGTATGTGTTGATGTTACTAATGTAGGCATCACTAATTTGTTTTATATGTAAAAGCCCAGTCCTATTTTCAGGAAAGGTAATAATGGCACCATATGGTCTAATTTCAGTAATAGTGCCTTCGACAATTTCATTTAGTTCGTAAATGTTCATAACTAGTTAAGAAGTTGTTTCTTCTTTTCAATTTGTTCGGCGATAGACACTTGGTCAATAATTAAGCGAACAATGGAATTAATATCACTTTTTTCTGTATAATCAGCGCGAGCAACAAAGTTTACCCGGCCATCAGTGTATAAGTACTCAACTTTTTCGCGTTCACCCTTTGGATAAACAGCAATTGAGTGACCGCCATTTTGTTTAACAAGGAGCATTACCGGAACATCTGTCATCCCGTCGCCGATATAAATAATGTTGCGATGTGGGATGCGATGGTCTACTAGTTTACGGTTTAAGGCATTATCTTCGCTGACATCTAAGATACCTTTAGTAATGCGGAAGTAGAACTGTGTTTTAGCGGTGTAGTTAATCGCTAGTTTTGGCCATACTGGTAATTTAGTTTGTGGATCAAAGTAAAATTCACAACCAAAAATGGCTTTAAAGTGTTTAGCAATTTCTGAACCTTCAATGATTTCTTTTGTGCCGCTGCTAATGAGATAGTGTTCAATTTTAATGCTTTTTTTCTCACCATATTCATTAATGCGGTCAAACCAAGTTAAGACCCCATCGAAGTATTCCATATTTTTGCCTTGTTCATAAAGAAATTCTTTCGTTAAATTAATACCTTTTTCACGAGCTTTGACAATCATCATATACATATATGATAAAATCCGTTCAACGCCAGTTTTATCACTAAATTTTCCTGTTTCACCCCAAAATTCTTCTGGTGTCATACCAAGCGCAGGAATAAAATTATAGTTTTGCATATCTGTGGTGGTTAATGTTTTGTCAAAGTCATAGATAATAGCAATAATTGGTTTAGCTGTACCCATGTTGAAAAACCTCCATTTATAACATAATATCACTCAATAGAGTGATTGTCAAAACGAATAAGGACTTATAAATAGCCACTAAATCGTTGAAAAGTATTATAAACAAAAACAAGGTGCGTTTTGTAGCACCTTGTTTAGTAGTTATAGCAATTCTTATTTTAATTTTTTATAAGAGAACCACCAGTCATAACTCTTTGCTTCACCGCGTTCAAGTAACGCAAGACGATCTGCTTTTTGTTTTTCGGTTCCTGGTGGCGGTAAGATGACCATGTCTTTGCCTAAGAAAGCATTATTTGGGTAGTTTTCTGGAGCAGCAACTTTATGTTCATCAGCGACTTGGAGCGCATTAAGTGCTCTTTTTACTTCGTAAACTGCACGGCCAACTTCTTGTGGGTAGTACATCATTAAGCGTAAAACGCCTTTTGGATCTACGATAAAGACAGCGCGAACAGTATTTGTGCCTTTACCAGGATGAACCATACCAAGCGCATTAGCGACACGGCCTAGTTCGTCAGCGATAATTGGGAATCCAATTTCTTTGCCAGTAATCTTACCGATAAATTCAGTCCACTTCATATGTGATTGAAGTTGGTCAATTGAAAGTCCGATAAGTTCCGCATTCATTTTTCTAAATTCTTCAATTTCTTCATTAAAAGCAATAAATTCAGTCGTACAGACTGGTGTGAAGTCACCTGGGTGTGAGAAGAGAATAAACCATTTCCCTTCGTAATCATTAGGTAATTTCTTTTTCCCGAAAGTTGTCATTGTATCTAACTCGGGGAAGCGTTCGCCAAGAATTGGCATTCTAACAATATTTTCCATATATTAATTTCCTCCTTTTGTATACAGCTATATTTTATCTTTTTTTAATGGAAACTTCTTTAAATATGCTTTCTTTTGGTAAGTTGCTATTTTTATTCTTGAAAAAAGTTAATATAACGCTTTCATAATAAATCTTAAATAAAATCACTAATTTACAATAATCGTTGTATGTTATAATTAAACTATGCAAATCGTGCGTATTATTATTTTGGTTCTAGTCGTTATATACTTGCTCTTAGCATTTGTTTTTATGCATATTTCACTCGACTACACACGACAATTAAAAAAGAGCAAAGAAACAATTCACAGCCTTTTTGCAGGTCAAATTGCCCTTTTTGCAATGATTGGTAAAGAATTAGAGTCACCAAATAGTGAAGCACAAGTAATGAATGAACTTTTAGAAAAACGTGAATTTACCGAACTTAATAAGCTAGCGGCGGAAAAAGAGCGCGCTTATCAAGAGTTAGCAGCGAAAAAGAAAGATACAACTCCACAAACAGCGCAACTACTACAAGGTCTCAGTGAGAATGTTGTACTTATTCGTAATGAAATATATCGTCATAACAAACTAGTGGATAACATTAATGTTAATGTTGATTCTGTTATATTTTCATTGTTTGTCGTTATTTTACGATTAAAAAGACTTACTAAAATCTAGTTAAATAAGCATTTTTGCTTACAATTACCCTTTATAGTAATATAATTACTATCGGAAAGAGGTTTTTTATTATGAATAAACGTCCTATTATACTTACAATCTTAGATGGCTACGGCTATAGCGAAGAAACAAAAGGGAATGCCGTTAAAAAAGCAAAAACCCCAAACATTAACGCATTCTATAAAAATAATCCGACCGTCCTAATTGAAGCCTCAGGCGAAGCGGTAGGTTTACCCGCTGGGCAGATGGGAAATAGTGAAGTCGGTCACCAAAATATTGGTGCAGGCCGCATTGTTTATCAATCACTAACTTATATTAATCAACTAATTAAAGATGGTCGCTTTTTTGAAAATGAAGTATTTGTTAATGCCGTTAAACATACACTTAAATACAATTCAAAATTGCATTTAATGGGTTTAGTTAGTGATGGCGGTGTTCATTCACATATTAATCACATTAAAGCCTTTTTAGATTTAGCAAAAATGCATGGCGCTAAAGAGGTTTATTTACACGCTTTAATGGATGGACGCGATGTAGCGCCCCAAGCTGGCCCAGAATATATCCAAGAATTAGTGGATTATATGGCGAAAATTAATTTTGGTAAACTCGCTACCATCGGTGGCCGTTATTACGGAATGGATCGTGATAAGAATTTAAATCGTACGAATGTCCATTACGATGCGATTGTGAATCGTAAGGGCTTATTCTTTAGTGATTTTAGAGAATATTTCAAAGAACAATACGAAACATTACCTAAAAACGGCTTTGATCCAAGTGATGAATTTTTAGTTCCCGGAATTAATAAAAATGTCAATGGCCAATTAGGAGATAATGACGCTGTTATTTTCTTTAATTTCCGTCCAGATCGTGCGATTCAATTTGGAACGATTGTCACTAATCCATATTTCTATCAAAACCCACCACTAAAAGATGGAAAACCAGAATATAAAGCATTTGTGCCAAGCCCAATCTTAAAAAATATTTATTACGCATGTACGATGAAATATGCCGATTCAGTTCATGGACATATCGCTTTATCACTACCTAAACTTGATAATGGCTTAGGTGTCTTTTTAGCGGATAAAGGTTACACACAACTACGAATCGCTGAAACAGAAAAATATGCGCATGTTACATTTTTCTTAGATGGTACGGTTAATTATGACGGTGTTGAAAAGCCTGAACTTAAAGGTGCGCGTCGTATCCTAGTGCCGTCCCCCAAAGTAGCGACTTATGACTTACAACCAGAAATGTCAGCGCCAGGAGTCACGGATGCTTTACTTAAAGAATTAGATAAAGGTGATCTTGATGTTGTTATATTAAATTATGCAAACCCTGATATGGTCGGTCATACTGCAATTGAAAGTGCAGTGATTAAAGCACTTGAAACTGTGGACGCATGTGTTGGGCGCATCCTTGAATGGGTGGAAAAACACGATGCAACGATTATGATTACAGCTGACCACGGTAACTCGGAAAAATTACTTGACGAAGAAGGTAAACCATTTACCGCTCATACGAGTAATCCAGTACGCTTTGGGATTAATCGTAAAGATATCAAACTTATGAAAGAAGGTGGCAAACTTAGTAATATTGCCCCAACAATCATTGAATTACTTGGGGAAGTCCCGCCTAGTGAAATGACTGAACCAAGTTTAATAATTAAAAATTAGAAAGGAAAACAAATATGAAATTTAGTCAATATCCATTTAACGTCCCTGACGTACCAAAAATTCAAAAGCAATTAACAAAGTATATTGAACAATTTAAAAATGCTAAAGACACAAATGCGGCATCTCGTGTTATGCGCAAGATTTCTAAGTATGTTGATGACTTTGTCACTGATGCTGTTATTATTAGTGTTAAATTCTCGCAAGATTCACGCAATGAAGAATATGTGAAAGCCCAAGAATATGTCGATCATCATTTCCCGTATTTAAGTGCATTAATGAATGAGTACAATAAACTGCTCGTTGCTTCTCCCTTCCGCGCTGAACTTGAAAAGAAGTGGGGAAGTTACTTATTCAAGATGATTGAAACTCAACTTAAAACATTTGATCCTTCAATCATTGAATTATTACAAAAAGAATCACAACTCACGAATGAATATTCAAAGCTTATTGCCAGTGCACAAATTAAGTTTGATGGTGAAGTATACAATATCCCGCAGATGGGTAAATTTACTCAAGATAAGAATCGTGATGTAAGAAAACGCGCTAGTGCCGCTGTTGTTAAATTCTTTGAAGAAAACAATGATGAACTTGGTCGCATTTATCACGAACTTGTGCAAGTTCGCCATGCAATGGCAGTTAAACTTGGTTATAAAAACTTTATTGAACTTGGTTACTTAAAATTAGGCCGGCTTGACTATACCGCTAAAGAAGTCGCGGGCTATCGTGACCAAATTTATCGTGAAGTCGTTCCACTTGCGCATAAATTATATCGCACAAGTTTACGCCGCGCAGGTATTAAGTCACCACGTCATTATGACTTAAACCAAAGCTTTAGCGATGGTAACCCAGTGCCACTAGGTGACAGTAAATATTTAGTGAAAGCCGCAACTAAAATGTATGATGAACTTAGTCCTGAAACCGGAGAATTCTTCCGGTTTATGGTCGACAAAGAACTTTTAGATTTAGATGCTCGCCCTGGTAAAAGAGGTGGTGGTTACATGACTTACTTCCCGCGTTACCAAGCACCATTTATCTTTGCTAATTTTAACGGAACAGCTGGTGACGTCGACACTTTAACGCATGAAGTAGGACACGCTTATCAGGGGTACGAAAGTCGTCATATTAAAGTTAGTGAATATCGTCAACCAACACTCGAAGCTTGCGAAATTCATAGCATGAGCATGGAATTTTTTGCTTGGCCATGGATGGAAAGTATGTTCGATGACGCTGATAAATATCGCTTGTCACACTTAGAAGGTACGATTAAATTCTTGCCCTATGGCGTTGCCGTTGATGAATTCCAAGAAGGCGTATACGCTAATCCAGAGATGACTCATGAAGAGCGTTGTGCCATGTGGCGGGAAATTGAAAAGAAATATTTACCAATTCGTAATTACAAGGGCGCTCCTTTCCTAGAAAAAGGTACATTCTGGCTCCGTCAAAGTCATATCTTTAGTAGTCCGTTTTACTATATTGACTACACTTTAGCACAAGTCGTTGCTTTCCAATTTGCAACAGAAATGTGGAAGAATCGTGATCGTGCATGGAATAAGTATGTGAAACTTTGCCGCCTTGGTGGTCGTTATCCATTTGTGGAATTACTAGCGAAAGCTAAACTTCGTAATCCGTTTGAAGATGGGAATGTACGGCGTGTTATAACTCCACTTAAACGTAAATTAAAAGAGTTAACACAAGTGTTAGAAAGCAAAAACGATTAAAGCTTAAATTGTATTAAAAGGGCTGCAATTTGCAGCCCTTTTTCTTATTATTTGCGTTTTGTTTTTCTTTTTTGTTTTGATATTTTTAAATTTAAATTGTAATTTAAAAGACTGAGACTACTTGCCATATTCTCATTTTGTAAGACAACATCTTTTGGCACACTTATATGTGTAGGAGCAAAGTTCCAAATTGCTTTAACACCCGCCGCAACAGCGTGATCGACTAACTCTTGAGCATATTCTTTTGGTACGGTAATAATAGCGATTTGTACGTTGTACTCTTTAATGATTTTATCTAGATCATCAACTCCATGAATTTGTTTATCATTAATTGTAGTGTTAATTAATGCTGGATTATTATCAATTGCGGCAATAATTTGCAGACCCCATTCATTGAAGCCATCATAATTAAGCAAGGCACTACCAAGATGACCAGCACCAATAATAACGGCATTAGTTAATTTTGTGTACACACCAAATTCAATAATTTCAGATACTAAAACATCAGCTTCGCGGCCAAGTTTTGGGTTGCCTGGAGTTTTACAAATTTGTGATAAATCTTTTTTAACTGTTTCGACATTAATCCCGGTAATCGCACTAATTTGCGGTGCAGTTATGTAGCGGGCACCATCTTTTAAAAGACGGCGCGAGACCGTTAAATATACAGGGACACGGTATACGAGGTTTTTGGATATTTGTTTTTTCTCTTTACTCATAAAAAAAGAAACCTTTCTGCATTACGGGAAAATTTTCCGTCAGCCTTATTATAAAGGAAAACATTTAAAAATAACAACATTGATATAAGCATATCGGTATTTTTACTCGATATTTGTTTCAGCAGTTAAGTAATGTGGCCGATTTAAGAGTTGATCACGAATATCGTATCCTAACTTCATGACATATTTAAGCGTAATGTTCAGCAATAAAACCCCAGCGGTAATTGCTATATAAATATAACGATAGTCATACTTATAAATATGGCCGAATATAATTTGTAAGATTAAAGCAATGCTTAAGAAGATGCTGATGAGGTTAGGCACTAAAATATAAACATGTGAAAACTGTTTAATCCCCGTCATCGCATATTTAAATAGCTTTCTAAACGACCATTTAGTAGTGCCAGCTTGCCGTTCTTGGAAATCATATTCAATGCATTTCTTTTTAAAACCAATTTGTGAAGAGATTCCTTTAGAATAACGATGTTTATCTTTATAAGTCAGGAAAGCATTTATAACATCACGGTCAAGAAGGGCAAAATCGCGGGCACTATGCACACTATTTTTGTCCCCTGTAAGCCAAGCATAAATCACATAAAATGCGTTAGCGAAGAAGCGTTTTAAAAGCGCTTGTCCTTTGCGTGTCTTATTACGGGTAAAGATATATTTATAGCCTTCTTCATAATATTTAAAAAATTCAAGCATAAGAGATGGCGGATCTTGCATATCAGCGTCCATAAGTAACGCTGCATCAACATCAAGCTTTTGTGCGGCTTCAAGGCCGGCAAGCATTGAAGATTCTTTGCCAAAGTTTCGCGAAAAAGAAATATATTTAACGCGATGATCTTTCTTTGCTTTTGCTTTGATTAATGACAGTGTTTGATCTTTTGATCCGTCATCAACAAAAAGAAAGATAAAATCATATTTTGGTAATTTTACTAAAACTTTATTAATTTCATCATAGAGAATATCAATCATTTCTTCCTCGTTATAACAAGGAATTATGAGGCTTATTTTCTTTTTCATAAATAACTCCCTTAATTAATAAAATGATATCATTTTATGGATAGTAAGTAAAAATTTATTATTTTCATAATAGAAGAAAAGGTTAAATT
>DBRT01000032.1 GCA_002306335.1 Caryophanales bacterium UBA1361 | reverse complement strand
GATTAAGAATAGTTAATCTCCTTCGTATCATGTATCTATAAAAGTTTACCATATTTTCTATAAAAATATGATAGTTACTCGCTTAGCGATGTTTCCGCTAGTGTTAATATTGCAATTTTCCGCGGATTATAGGGTTTTATTAAGTTAATCATTGCCATAATTGTGGCACCTGTTGTTTTAATATCATCAACGATTAAAATATTTTTACCTTTTACTTTATTTCCGTTATTAATTACTAATTTATCTTTTACTTTTTGCCGGAGTGCATAGTTTAAGTCACTTTGTTTGAAGGCAACTTTCTTTGTAATAAGCCTTAAAAAAGGTCTTTGTAGCGGTTTAAATATTTCGATGACATGATTAAATCCGCGTTCTTTATCACTCTCTATTGTTGAAGGCGCTGGCACTAAATAGTAATTAATAAACCGTACTTTAAAGTAAGGAATAAACCTTTCAAGAAAAAGTGGCGCTAGCACAATGTCTTTTAAACCTTTTAGATGGAAAAGTAGTGTTTTAAAATGTTCGTCATAATTAAAAACACTAATATAAGTAACTCCTGCAATTTTTGAAACATTAAACTTAACATCTAAATCACGAAAACATTTATTACAAACATTAGTGTCACGAATCAAATCATTAAAGTTAGGTTGCTTTTCTTTGAAGCACACTTTGCAAATAGGCGTTTTTTTCTTCAATATCACTAATTGCTGCTTTGATTGCCGCATTCTTTTTCGTAACGATGAAAATAACTTCACCATCACTCTCCTCCTTCTTTCGTCCGACTCTTCCAGAAATTTGCACTAAACTAGCAGTGTCGTACACTGCGTGATCTGCGCCATAAATTATTACTTGTAACCCTTTAATCGTTACCCCTCTTTCTAAGACTGTTGTCGTTACTAAGTAGGCGTAATGTCCTTTTTTGAAATCATCAATTATCGCTGAATTATCTTTTACTTTTGAATGCACTACATTACCATTTTTATAATCGATGCGTAATAGTTTGTATATTAAATTAGCGAGTCTTATCGTTGGTACAAAAATTAAAACTGGTTTCTTTCTTTTAATGAAAGATTCTAAATGTTTTAATAACAACATAAAATTAAATAGTAAAAAACCGCGTTTCACTATTGGCACTGGGATTTTATGATTATGAAATCTTGTAAAAAGAGTTAACACTTTACCAACTTTTGGAAACTCTTTTAATAGCTTTGTACTCGGAGTAGCACTTAGTAAAACATATACACCCTTGACACTGCGTTTAAAAAATGATTCAAGCACTAAGTCGCCAACATAAGGAAAAGCATCAATTTCATCAAAAATTAATAAATCAAAATAATCTTCATATCTAAAAAGTTGATGAGTAGTAAGTACAATAATATTGCCAGTTAAAGCATCGTGATGGTCACCAAAAACACTGATTACTCTCGCTTGCGGAAAAGTTTTTTTAATGCGCATCGCTAACTCAATTACGACTTCACGCCGCGGAACTGTAAAACCTATTTGATGGCCACGCGCTAGTGCAGTTTGCATTGCTAAATACACTAATTCAGTTTTACCAGCGCCACATACAGCGTACACTAATGAATTTTGTTTATTTATGTAATTTGCATTGATTTCTTCGGCAATTCGCCTTTGTTCTGTTGTTAATTCATAACTTAGTGTTATTGGTATATGCAGTGGAATATTAGTTATTTTGGGCGCGTTTTGCCCTTGGAAGGGTAAACATGCTCGGCAATATTTTTGGCCGTTTCTTACTCCTATTTTATTAAGATCGTTATTCCCGCAAGTCGGGCAAATAAAAAAGTCTTGCATATTTATAAGTATGTAAGCAAGACCCTTTATTTATCAGTAATTATTTATTTTCGTACTCAGTGATGATACCGACACGCCGCGAATGCCGACCACCACTTTCAAATCTAGCATTAAGAAAAATATCGACACGGCGTAAAACATCCTTTAATTCCATTTGTGAACCACCAAAACCAATTACATTGGCATTATTATGTTCACGAATGAGACGCGAAACATCATCATTATAACCAATACCAGCGCGTACCCCTTTAACCTTATTTGCGGCAATAGTAATGCCTTCGCCTGATGTACAAATAACTATTCCTAAATCAGCAGCTTTATCACGAACTTTTTCACCAACAGCTATCCCATAAAGCGGATAATCTACACTATCTTCATGATATGAACCGACATCAATTACGGTAATCCCTTTATCTTCTAAATGTTTTTTTACTGCTTCTTTATAAATAAAGCCACCATGATCACTGCCAATTGCTACTTTCATAGTTCTTCCTCCCAAACTTCTTTAATTAAATTAAAGGGAATGCTTCCTTCTCTAATTAATTCTATTTTATCATCCACCTTAACGATTGTGGACGGAATATGCGATGTCGTCTCGCCTTCAAGAATGCCGGCAATATCACCATTAAAGACTTTATATACTTCTTCAACTGTTAAAGCAGGTTTTTCATCCCGCTTATTAGCGCTAGGTACAAGTAGTGGTTTCCCAATTAAATTTAAAAGATTAGCAACTTCATAATTAGCGCTTACTCTTATGCCAATATATTTAGAACCTAGGGTGACGTGTTTCGGTAAATTAGGTTTTGCTTCAATAATTAAAGTTATTTCTCCAGGCATAAATACATCAATTAAATTTTTAGTTTTAGTGTTTAAAACCGCATAATTTTCAATATCTCGTGTATAACCAACCATTAAGGTAAACGGTTTATCAGTTTTACGTTCTTTAACTTTTACTAAATTGTTAAAGGCTTCTTCATTATCATAAACAACACCAAGACCAAATACTGTCTCAGTCGGAAAAGCAATAATACTCCCTTCTTTCGCAATGTTTGCTAATAAATGAATTTCATTTGCTTTAAATATTTTAGTTTCCATAAATATCCTTAATTATGACAAAGCGCTTTTTACCGTGCATATCATTCACAACATTAATTTTAACATTTTCTCCTAAGTAGCGGCGCGCTAAATTACTTACTTCATCGTCTTGATTAGTGCCAATCTCTAAATAAATTGATAATCCTGTTTTGGGAAAGTTTAACATTTTAACTTCTTTAAATAGTCTTTCAAAAATATTTGGATCACTATTATAAAGTGCGCTTTCGGGTTCATAATCTTTTACTTTTTGTTCAACTTCCTCTTCGCGCTTTATATAAGGTAAATTCGCAACAATATAATCAAAAGCGATTTCTTTATTAATAAATGGCGCTAATAAGTCGCCATGAACAAAAGTTACACTATTTTCACAATCGTTTTTTTGGGCGACTTCTAATGCTTTTTTACTTATATCACTAGCGAAAACACTTAATTTGGAATGAGCTTTTAAAGTTAATGCAATCGCACCGCTTCCTGTACCTAAATCAAGTAAATTACCTGTATTTTCTTTTACATCTTTAAGCACAATATCCACTAATTCTTCAGTTTCAACACGCGGTATTAACACATTTTTATTTACGAAAAAATACCGATCATAAAAATAAGCTTTACCTAAAATATATTGAATAGGTTCGCCTTTAACAAGACGATTAATAATTGCATAAAACTCTTGCTTTTCTTCAATGGGAGTATGCAATTTTAAAACATAATCTGTATACGAATCAATATTATAAACATGCATTAATGCTAATTTTACATCATTTTTGTCGAGAAAATTATGTAGTTTTAATGTATTTTGTTTTAAAGAGTATAAAGTTAACATTAACTATTTACCATTTTTTGTTGTTCATCATAATGCACGAGCGCTTCAATAATTTCTTCTAAATTTCCTTCAAGCACTAAATCTAATTTTAATGTGCTAAAGCCAATACGGTGATCAGTAACTCTATTTTGCGGATAGTTATAAGTTCTAATCTTTTCACTTCGTTCGCCAGTGCCGACTTTAAGTTTACGTTCAGCACCGATTTTTTCCTCTTGTTCAGCAACTTTCATCGCTAAGACACGGGCGCGTAATAAACGCATTGCTATTTCACGATTTTGAATTTGGCTTTTCTCCACTTGACAAGCAACACTGATACCAGTTGGTTTATGCGTAATACGTACAGCGGATTCAACTTTGTTAACATTTTGTCCACCAGCGCCTTGACTTCTAAAAGTATCAATTTCTAAATCTTCATTACGAATTTCAACATCAACTTCTTCTGCTTCAGGCATCACTAACACAGTAGCGATTGAGGTATGGATTCTTCCGCTTGCTTCAGTTTTTGGTACACGCTGCACACGATGCCCACCACTTTCATATTTAAGTTTTGAATAAACACCTTTACCTTTAATCATAAAGGAGATTTGCGAAAAGCCACCAACGGCGCTACTATTTTCATCAAGGATTTGCATTTGCCAACCTTGTCTTTCAGCATATTTAACATACATTCTAAATAGATCACCCGCAAAAATATTTGCCTCGTCTCCCCCAACAGCGCCTCTAATTTCAACAACAATGTTTTTGTCATCATAAGGATCTTTTGGAATTAAAAGTACCCTAATCTCATTGATTAATTTTGGTAATCTGTTAGCGATTTCCTTATGTTGTTCTTTAGCAAATTCTGCTATTTCTTCGTCTTTATCATCCATTAAGATTAAGGAAGATTCTAAATCTTCTTCTAATTTTAAATATTCGTTGTACTTTTCCACAACTTCTTCTATTTGTGAGCGTTCAACGGAAATATCACGAAAATAATCAAGGTCACTTGTAATATCCGGTTTAAGTAACTCTTCATCAATCTCTGATAAACGCTTTTTTGTTGTTTCTAATCTATTTCTTAATACATCTTCCATATATTTATCCTTGCGGTCGTATTATATTATATTTTTAATGCTTTTTCATTATATCTTCTTATTTATATAAGAAAAAGGCCCCTAATAGTAGTAGGAGCCTTAATGTAAGTGTTTCTATAATAAAGTTTCGATTTCGTCTAAGAAAGCTTCCACTGGTTGATTACCAAGTAAGTCAAGTGCATCATTGAACACAATTTTTGGAACGCTAGAAACTTTATGTGTACGCGCTAACTCCATAAATGTTTGTGATTCAATCATTGTTGCTTTAATGTTACTATTTAACATTGCTAAACGATGAGCGGTTTCAACAGCACCTGGACAGTGCGGACAACCTAGAGTCACGAATACTTTAATGTCAATTGGCTCTTTAATTTTAGCAACACGGTCCACTACTTCTTGTGGGAATTCGTGGCGTAATCCAGACATTTCTAAAAGTGAACTAACGAATGAATTAATTTCATAACCTCCTGGAAAACCACTGAATCTAACTCCGCTATATGTTCCTTTATCATCGAGAATTATAAATGTTGGAGTAAGCGTAATATCATATTTTTCCGCTTCTTCTTTTGATTCGTTAATTTCGTGAACAACAAGATTGATTTTGTCGCTTAATGTTTTAGTTTCTTCTAATAGTTGTTTTGTTTCTAAACAAGTGTCACATTTGCCATCAATAAATAATTTGATTGTAATTTCATATTTCATTTGTGCAAGCACGCCTTTAATCTGGCTTGCAACTTCTTCGTTAAATAATTTCCCCATAATTTCTCCTTTACTTTTTTGTAATATAGTTGTTTGCTTCTAAAGCAGCTTTGGCTCCATCGGCTGCAGCAACGATGACTTGACGAATCCAGTTATTAGTTACATCTCCTGCTGCATATAGACCTTTAAGACTTGTTTCTTGTTTGTTATTAACAATTACTTCGCCCCACTTGTTTAATTCAACAAGGTCTTTTAATAGAGCGGTATTTGGAATACTCCCAATTTCGACAAATAAGCCTTCAGTGTTAATAATTCTTTCTTTATTTGCCTTTCTGTCGAACACTCTGATTCCTTCAATATATTTATCACCAATGATTTCTGTAACATCAGTTTCTTCAAACATCGTTACATTTGGTAATTTTGCCACTTGTTCTACACTAGTTTTATCAGCGCTTATCGTGAATTTTTCAATAATTGTCACACTTTTTGCAATACGCGCTAAGTCTTTCGTGGCGTCTATCGCACTATTACCCCCACCTGCGATTATTACATCCTTATCTTGAAAGAATGGTCCGTCACACGTAGCGCAGTAAGCGACTCCTTTACCAGCAAGTCTATCTTCACCAGGCACTTTTAGCTTGCGCGGACTACCCCCAAGAGCATATAACACGGTTTTACTTTGTAAAGTCTTGCCGTTATTGAGTGTAATAATGAATATATCAGCACTTTTTTCAATGTTAGTAACTAACACATCAGTGAGCATTGGTACTTTTGAATTTTCAATATGATTTCTAAATTCATCAATTAATTTTTGTGCGGGAATATTTGAGAAACCTAGATAATTATCAATATCAGCAGTATTTAATAATTGACCGCCAACACGATGACCAACTATTAGAGTTTTTAAGCCCTTGCGATGAGCGTATAATCCAGCATTTAGACCAGCTGGACCTAATCCAAGAGCAATAAAATCATAGAGTTCATCATAATTAATTTGAGGTTTATTTGAGCTTAGTTGGAAATTGAACATAATATAGTTTTCTCCTTTCTGCCGATATTATATAGGTCGATTAACTTAAATAAAAACAATTTGCTTAATGCAAAAAGTGTCGCTGCATAAAATGCGTGTTTTTATGTTTTTAGACAATAAAATTTATAACAATTATTAATATAAAGAAACATTAAACTAATTGCAGAATGAAACACATTATGAAGCAATAAAAAGTCATCATCCTGCATATTATCAAAACAATTTAAGTTTTGTGTTCTTATTCCTACAATGTAGTCTTAATTATTGTATAATTACTACATGAGTTATAAAGCACTATATCGAACATATCGGCCACTTACTTTTGGCGAAATAGCTGGACAAAGAGCAATTGTCCGCACTTTACAAAATGCCCTAAATCAAAATAAGATTGCACATGCTTATCTTTTTAGTGGACCGCGCGGTACTGGTAAAACAACGATGGCTAAACTCTTTGCTAAAGCCCTTAATTGTGAAGAGGGTCTTGGTCATCAATGTAATCGTTGCACTAATTGTAATAGTGTTAACGATGGCAGCCATCCTGATGTATATGAAATTGACGCCGCCAGTAATAATGGCGTTGAGGATGTTCGTCAACTTATTGAAAATATAAATTATGCGCCGATTAGAGGTCGTTATAAAGTATATATCATTGACGAAGTTCATATGATGACACAAAGTGCATTCAATGCTTTGCTTAAAACACTTGAAGAGCCACCACAAAATGTTATTTTTATTCTGGCAACAACTGAGCCACACAAGGTAATTCCAACGATTTTAAGTCGCTGTCAACGCTATAACTTCTCAAAAGTAAGTGATCGCGACATTACTAAACGTTTAAAAACAGTTTTAGAAACTGAAGTTATTCCTTATGAAGAAGAAGCACTAAAATTATTAGTGTCGTTGGCAGACGGAGGCGTCCGTGATGCTTTAAGCATGTTAGACCAAGTTTTAGCTTACTCTCGTCAACAATTAAAACTTGAAGATGTATTAGCGCTTTTCGCCCTAACTAGTAAACTAGAACAACTTAACTTATTAAGAGCAGTTGCTAGTAGTAATGTCGAAGAAGTTTTTACAATACTATCAGGTTTAATTGATAAAGGTGTTGATGTAAGACGTTTAACAACAGATTTACTTAATTTATTAAAAGATGCACTTATTTATTATCGGACAGAAAATACTGATTTATTAAATTACTTGCGCAAAGAAGAAGTGCAAGAATTAAATATGATGTTTGAGATTGAAAACTTAAACATGATGATTGAAAACTTATTGAAGGCTCAA
Source organism: Caryophanales bacterium UBA1361 (assembly GCA_002306335.1). Taxonomy (GTDB): domain Bacteria; phylum Bacillota_I; class Bacilli_A; order RFN20; family CAG-826; genus UBA1361. The sequence continues at coordinate 11,111 of DBRT01000032.1, read as the reverse complement.
GCAGATTATCGGTTTGCAAGTGATGTCAAAAATATCTTTGAAATTACACTTTTAAAAATTATCACATCATTAAATCAAGACACAATGGTCGAAAAAGAGTTAATTATTCAGAAACCAAAAGTAAAAACTGCCCCATCTGTGCCGAAAAAGGATGAAAAACACGCTATAGTTACTGAAACTGAGAAAGAAACTATAGTTGAAGAGCAAGAATTACCACCTTTTATGACACAGTCAAGGGAAAAACTAGAAAAGCGCGTCACCGAAACTAAATCAGAAATAGTTAAGGACGAAGTGAAAACTGCCCAGCCTGTGCCTGAAAAGGTCCAATATGCAAATCCTTTACATAATGAGGGTCAGGTTATTGAATTAGACGATGACACTATTATCAAAATACTTACACTAGCTGACCGCGATGAAAAGTTGTCACTTAGAAATAATCGTTGGGATGATTTAGCGCTGATGGCTATGGATAGTGTAGTTGGTGAACACGCTAATGTATTGCTTAATGGTGCTCCTTATGCCCTAGCCCCAGAAATCATTCTCGTCGAATTTAATTTTGATCAGTATGCTCGTTATATTAATATTTTAGAAAATCAAAAAATTATGCAAGATATTATAGAAAGGTTAGTGGGGCGTCGCATACCAGTCTATGGGCTTACCCATGGTCAAGCTGTGAGTTTTGCAAGAAAATATCGCTCGATGAGCCAAATTCAAAAATTACCGCGTGTTAAGAGCGTAAAAGAAGAATTAGAAGGGAAATTTGATTATGTCTAGTAGTATGCAAAAATTAATGCAACAAGCGCAAAAAATGAAGCGCGAAATGCAAAAAGCACAAGAAGCATTAAACGCAAAGGAGTTCTCCGTTACTAAAGGTGGGGGTGTAACTGTTGCTATGCTTGGAAGTAAAGAAGTTGTCGAAGTGACAATTGACGAAGATCTTTTTGATAAAGATAATAAAGAAATGGTTGAAACGCTTATCATTATGGCTTTTAACGAATGTATTGAACAAATAAATGCAGAAGAAGCCGCTATTAATGAAGCAATCACAGGAAGTGCAACAGGACTATTTTAATGGATGATTTACCAACACTAAACGCATTAATTGAACACTTGAAACGTTTACCAAGTGTTGGTCAAAAAAGTGCTGAGCGTATGGCACAAGCTTTTTTAACATTTGATGATGAGACATTAAAAGATTTCGGCACAGTTATCACTAAATTAAAAGAAAAGGTGCACCTGTGTCCTAATTGTGGTCTTTACACAGAAGCGGAATTATGTTCTTTTTGCGTTGACCCAAATCGTAACAATAAAACTTTAATCGTCGTTAGTTATCCTAAGGATGTTTTGGGTTTTAGTAAATTAGAAGACTACCATGGGCGCTTCCATATCTTAGGAGGCGTTATTAGTCCTTCTTCAAATAAAGGCGTTGAACTTCTTTCAATCCCAGAGTTAGAAAAAAGAATTGTACGTGACAATGTTGAAGAAATTATTCTTGCCACAAATCCGACAGTAGAAGGTGAACTAACAGCACTCTTTGTTAGTAAAAAACTTGCGGATTTACCTGTAAAAATTACACGATTGGCTTATGGACTGCCAATGGGCGGGCAAGTAGATTACGCTGATGCTATGACTTTATTTAAAGCATTAGAAGGACGAAAAGATCTTAAATAGGAGGGTGTTATGTTTATTACATTTGAAGGACCAGAAGGAAGCGGAAAAACTAGTATTGCTAATAGAATTATAAAAACACTTATTGATAAAGGTTATGATATTGTTCATACACGTGAACCTGGTGGCACTCCTATTGCCGAACAAATTCGTGATGTAACTTTAGACAAGAAAAACACGGCGCTTGATGCTCGGGCAGAAGCACTTCTAATTGCAGCAAGTAGAAGGCAACATGTCGTTGAGAAAATTCGTCCAGCACTAGCCGAGGGAAAAATTGTTATTTGTGACCGTTATTTAGATTCTTCGCTCGCCTATCAAGGAGCAGCTAGGGGTTTAGGAATCGACACAGTCCTGGCAATTAACCTTTTTGCAGTTGAAGACACCTTGCCAAATTTGACACTTTTATTTGATTTAGAGCCAGCAATTGGTTTCGAACGAATTAAAGCTAATAAAAATCGTGAAGTTAATCGCCTAGACTTAGAAGAACGCAATTTTTACATTAAGGTGCGCAATGCCTACCTTGAACTAAGTAAAAAATATAAAGACCGTTATCGAATAATTGACGCAAGCCAAAGTTTTGAGAAAGTTTATGAGGATACACTAAAAGTTATTTTAGAATATCTCCCACAAAAATGACAATTTATAATTATTTAAAAGATTATCAGCCTATTTTATTCCAAACATTTGGAAATGCTTTAACTACAAATAATTTAAGTCACGCTTATTTGCTTGATGGTGAACCTGGAACACCACTTAAAGAAGTTGCTTTTTATTTAGCAAAAAGTTTAGTGTGTGATGATCCTAATCCTTTTGCGTGTGATAAATGCTTAGCGTGTCATCGTTTTGAAGAAGGTAATTACACTGATTTCTATTTTTTTGACGGCTCAGAATCAAGTATTAAAAAAGATAGTGTATTAGAACTTGAAAAAGCCTTCAGCATGACTAGTGTTGAACATAAAGGTGTTTTAATTTATGTGATTCATAATGTTGAAAATATGACTATTGAAGCAATTAATTCACTTTTAAAGTTTCTCGAAGAGCCAGCGGGAAAAGTATATGCTTTTTTAACTACAAATAACTTACATAATGTTATCCCGACTATTAAGAGTCGAAGTCAAATACTTTCATTACAACTAATTAAACGCGATGTACTCTTAAAACTTTGCGAATCAATAGCGTTACCGCAAGATGATATAGAAATGCTTGTGCCTTTTTATAATATTCCTAGTTTAATTGAAGAAGAAGCAAAATCAGAACGATATCCAGAGTATAAAAGAGCTGTAATTGATACTTTAGAGACTTTTAGCGACAATCCTAAGCGCGGCTACTTAAAGGCCCACGAATTAATCGTTCCGCTGCGTGAACGCTTTGTAATTAAGCGTGTATTTACGTATTTTGCCCTTTTCTTCAAAGATGTTGTAAACTATAATATAGGTCACGAGCGACTTTTTAAGAGTTATGATCCGCTTATTAAAAAGTTAGCAGCGACGATAAAGAATCCACTGCCATTAATTGTTGCTACTTATGAAATAAGTAAAAAGGTTGATGATTATGTTAATACTGGCTTACTCGTGGATGAATTATTAATCAAAATGGTAAAGGAAACAACAGATGAATGATAACAATGAACGTTACTTTATAAGTATTATATATAACGATGGTGGCAAGTCTTATTGTTTTGGAACAAATGAAAGTTCTTTAGATATAGGCGATTATGTTTTAGTAGAAAGCAGTCAAGGTATAGCCGTTGCTAAAGTAGTGGCAACGCCCCAAACAATGGATAAATATAGTAGCCCATTAGAGTTAAAGGATATTGTTAGACGCGCTAATGAGCATGAAATCCGTCAACATCAAGATAATCTAAAAGATGCTGAACTTGCAATGGCCTTTTGTCAAAAGCAAGTCGAACGGCTTGGTCTTAAAATGAATTTACTTACTTCGGAATATACTTTTGATCGTAGTAAGATTAATATTACTTACTCCGCTGAAGAACGCGTTGACTTTAGAGAGCTTGTGAAAATTCTTGGTTCACACTTAAAAACTAGAGTAGAACTACGCCAAATTGGTAGTAGAGACCGCGCTAAACTAATTGGTGGTCTTGGGCAATGCGGCTTCCCGCTTTGTTGCCATACTTTCTTAACAGAGTTTGATGGTATTTCGATTAATCGTGCTAAAAACCAAATGTTACCGCTTAACATTCCAAAATTAAGTGGCCACTGTGGTAAATTACTTTGTTGTTTAAAGTATGAAGATGATTATTATACGGAAGCAAAAAAAGAATTCCCTAATGTTGGTTCGACTTACACTCGCGGTAACACTTTGTATCAACTAACATCATTTAATATCGTTAACCGTACTCTTCGTCTTGATTATGAAGATGGTTTTGTGATTGTGCCCTTAGATGAATTAAAAAGGGATTATAAAGTTAAACATGAAAAGAAATAAATCTTTTAGCGGTACACCATTTTATTTAGTGGCTACGCCAATTGGCAATTTAGAAGAGTTTTCGCCGCGCGCTGTTAATGTGCTAAGAAGCGTTGATTTTATTTGCGCTGAAGATACCAGAACAAGCGCTGTTCTTTTAAATCATTTCGGTATTAAAAAGGAACTTATTAGTGTCCATAAATTTAATGAGCAAAGTAAATTAGAGTTAATCTTAAATAAATTAAAAAACGGAGAAAAAGGCGCCTTTATTAGTGATGCCGGTTATCCGCTTATTAGTGATCCAGGACACCCGTTAGTTAAAGCGTTAATCGCTAACGATTTTAGTGTTAGTGTTATTAATGGTCCTAGTGCACTTTTACCAGCGCTGATTGGTAGCGCCTTAGATACTGAAACATTTACATTCATCGGCTTTTTAAAAGGTAATAATAAAGATGTGCTCAACACTTTAAAGCGTTATAAATCTTACAAAGACACATTAATAATTTACGAAGCTCCGCATCGTGTTGTTAAGACAATAGCGACGATTTACACGGTTTTTGCCGAAAGAAAGCTTGTAATTGCGCGTGAATTAAGTAAATTGCATGAAGAATATATTTATACATCACTAGCGGAATTTAGTGCTAATCCACCGACGGATTTAAAAGGTGAAATCGTTTTAGTCATCGAAGGCAATAAAGATGAAGAAAATAATGACTTAGCGGACCTTTTAGATAAAGTAGAACTATTAATTAGTAATGAAAATATGAGTGTTAAAAAGGCGACTAGTGTCGTCGCCTTGCTCTATAATGTTTCTAAAAATAAACTATATAACGCTTATCTTAAACGTTAATATTTTCTTCGGCTTTTTTCTTCTTATATTTCTTAAAGAAGTACACATTTAGTTCTAGTAATAATGTAGCAATACCTGCAGAGAAAGTAAGCACTAAACCCATATTAAAGTATTGCGGTCTAAACGACATTGTATAACTCATTTCACCCCGATCGCTAACAAAACCAACAAATCCACCTTGTACCCGATAAACGGGTATTTTTATATTGTTTTCATTAGTGACACGCCATCCCTTATCGTAAGGAATTGTGGTAACAACAAACTTGCGCGTCGGATAATTAGTTTTAAATGTCGCAGTATTCGTTGTGACCTTAACATCAGTTAGTGAATTAGTGATTGATGTTTGTCTTATAGATTCTAGTGCATCTTGTGAATAGGTAAATAATTCATGAACATATGGCGGAGTAACACGACTGCCAATTGGCACTAGCGCAATTTTAGATACCGCTTTTGGTGTGTGGAAACTCCGTAAAGTTTTCCAATCTGTCCATGAACTCGGTAAAGTATGATGATCATCAAAAGTAATTAACTCATAATTTTCATCATATAAAAACACCCGATAACGAAAGTTATAGTAAAGTGTACTGCTGTTGTAATAAGAAAGCGGTAATCGCATAATTATTTCGCCGCCAATTTGTTCGCCTAGTTCATTTACACCATTCACAAAATTTGTGCCATCTTTCTTCGTATATTCAATGACATGATGTGCCCCATTTAATTCTGTTGGCACTAAGCTACTTATTATTTCGTTCCCGTTTTCACTGACCCATTGGGGTGTCGGTAGCACGACTTCACCTAATGTTCTCGTTTGTGCTTCATAGGGATAGCGGCGGCCAGTAAATTCGTAATACTTTACCTTTAAGCCCCCGTTTGTGCTACTAAGCCGCGTGTAATGTTGATGCGGGAAAGCGTTAATATCATGACTTACTAAATCACTATAAGTCCTTGTTACTTCATAATGATCTTCGTAACTAAGAAGCGCACTTGTTAAATAGAGCTCTTCATTTTGAATAGGGGAAAGGGCGCGATCTTTTTCAATTAAGTCAAAATAAGTACCGTCACTCAGCCTATTTTCATAACTTATAACATTATCAACTCCAAAACCAAGCGTAAAACCTTCTTTCATCTTGTAGACAAAGCGTTTATCAGTGCTTAACTCTTCCATAAATTCATAAGTGTTTGGAACATTACGGTAAGGCGCTACGCTTGGCGCAGCATTACTCCAATATATAACATGGTTCGTATTATTAAGCATATAGTACTTAACTTGTAAGAAGTCATTTAGCATACTACGTTTTTCAAAGACACCTAAACTCCAGCCCTTATGGTTATAGTTAATTTTTGACCATTTGTTAAATGGCATCAGTTCAAAGTTATAAAGACTATGGAAGGCACTTAACCCGTTATAATTCTCACGCATTGGTAAATTATCATTACCACGATAGGCACGAGTGTTAAAAATTCGGTAATAAGAACCATCTAAGGCTTTAATTTCTCTAATCGTTGTTAAATCATCTTTATAATTTTGGTAACCACCTGACACACTATCTTTATAGCTAATAAAGCCGTGCCCAATCATTGTTATCGTCCCCATTACCGCTATTTCAAAAAACACAAAAGCATTGCGTAAATAATATTCGTGTTTTGTGTTACGCGCTAAACGAAGGACTAAATAACTAATAAAAAGCATTATTGCTTGGTAGTAAATTACATATTCCCTTTGATACATATAACTAAAGCCGCTCTTATTTTCAAAAGAGAACGCTACTTTAGCGGTTATTCCCATCATAATTAAGTTAAAGATAATACTTATATCTAAAAGATAAGGCTTTTCTGCCTTCACTTCAGGAAGCGACATTGCAACATAAGTTATTAAACTAAAAGTTACAATTAGTTGCCATCTACCATAATCCTTGGTAAACCCGTGGAAAGCGTGATAGAAGAAGGGCGTAAATAAAGCAAACAAGAAAAACGCAAGTGCTACAAAGTGACTAACCTTTTTCTTTTTCGCGGATACGACTAATGAAGGGATAAATAAAATAATAACTGGGCTAAACGAAAACAAACTTGAAATCGTGTTATCGTAATTTGATGTATTAAGTAGAGCGACACTCCTATTACTTAATACTGGGAAGTAATAAGAAATAAGCGGATAAAACTTTTTATAACTATACTGTGTACTCGGAGTAGCGCCTTCCATGGTGTAAGGCTCCCATTTAGTAATTAGATGCCAAATTTGGCGGCGCTGTTCTTTAAGACTGATACTATTAACATTTTTAAATAAGTCTAGTAATTTTTCTAAATAAGTGGCGTCTGTCGCTCGGTCACTACCTAAAGCAATGACTAAACTCGGGAATAACACTACACTACTTAATAGTAATCCTAAAGCAAAAGCAATAATACCTAATCCAATAATACTTGGTTCAACCTTTGGTAATTGTTGAAAGTAGCGAAAACCAGCGTAGAGCACCCCAATGACCCCAACAGTCATTAAGAAGAAGTAATTAGCAAAACCCATTAAGCCTAATGACAAAATTAGGACCCACATAACCTTTTCTTTAATTAATTTTTCAATACCAAGGAAAATAAGCGGGAAAATAACGGCAACTTCCATGAAGTGGTTAAACCATAAGTAATATGTATTCCAGCCACTAAATGCATAGATTACAGCAAAGAATCGTGCTTCTTTTTCATTAACGCCCATATATTTTAAATATAAACGCATTGTTACTGCCGCTAGTACAAACTTACCAATCATTAAAATACTAATCCCTTGTGGGATAAGTTCACGCGGGAAAATAAGAATTGGTAAGAAGAAGGGATTCATTGAATAGTAAAAACTATTTGAACCAATGTTATTAACACCTAAAAAGGTATTACTATCCCACAGCGGAAATTCACCGGTCTTTAAGAAGCGCCACCAGTCATCATACCCATTCGTGTAAAAAGGGATTTGTTGCTGTGTAAAGTCACCACCTAAAGGAATCGTAAAGTATTCAGTCACCAGTGGATAAATAAAGAAAATAACCGCGAGTACTGCCACAAGCGCAATAAAGAAGTACATTGTTGAAACTTTTTCTTCAAAGCGTTTAAACTTTGCAGCTTTCGCTAATGCGATCGTTTCTTCTTTCGCGGTGTCAGTCGCATATTCTCGAAGCGGTAAAACTTGATCTAAGTAACCAAGTTCAAGGATTAGTGCAAAGATATTAATTAACCACATTAAAGCGAAGAATATTAAATAAATAATAAATAACGGCGCTCTATGACCTTTAATAAGCGTAAAAATACTCTCAGCACTCATCATAAATAAATAGTTATTAATAAGCGCTAAAAGGTTGAAGCCACGCCTGTAATAAAAAATACTTTCTTCAGTCTTGCGGTCATATTTAAGGAACCTAAGCACTAAGAAAGTAATAAGCGGTGCACTAAGTAAAATATAGAATAGTGCATTTAAGAAGGTATGTTTGAAGGTCACGAATGGGTAAACAAGCGTAAATAAAACAAAGACTAAGACATTTAAAACTAGGAGTAAAGTATCAATGTGTTTACGAATAAAGTTTCCCATAGTATTATCATTATAAAATAAATTGAAGATTAATGGTTATCAAACTATTATTTACTCATTTTTAAACATGTAATCAGCAACAGGCAAAATAAAGCATAACCCATTAGTTGGTGTGTTTTTACCGTAGTTTTCTTTCACATCAGCAGTAATCTTAAGCGCGATATCTTCTTCCACGACACTAAGTAAGATTTCGCGCTCTGGTTCATATTGAATACCAAGTACTTTGACAAACTTCTTGCCAGTGCCACGCGCGGGGATAATAGTAGCACCTCTAGCGCCATGATTTTGCACGACTTCAACGATTTGTTCACTAAAGCCCGCGTTAACTATAATAAATAAAGCTTTCATATTTTCAGTCATAAGAATGTCCTCCTAGTAACTTATCTTTTCAAGTGGGAATGTAAAAGCAAACCCAGAATTTGGTTCTTTAAATTTGTATTTATACTCTAATACACTAAAGATTGCTGGAACTTGATCAGTCTTGACAAATCCTAGCAAAAAGAGCTTACTTTGTTCTTGAGTTAGGCCAAGTGCCCGTAAGAAACTAGCTTTAGCGCTCCCCTTCGCATATGTTTGATGAACCATTGCTGCTTCATGGTCATAGAGCATTTTTACGAGCTCCGCTTTATATTTGCGACGAGTAATAATAACCATCACAACCCATTCTTCTTTATGCGTCATTTGTGGCCTCCTCTTGTATTTCTGTTTCTGTTTCGCTTAACGTTGTCGCATCATAACTAATATCTTCATACACTGGTGGTGTTGCTTTCTTCAAACGATAGTTATAAATTATGCCAAGTATTTGCACAACGATACGCGGCATCACACTGATAAAGGCTAAAATACCTAAGCCTGAGGTTAATATATTAGTGTGCCCTAAAGCTTGACTAGCCCCGAGTGTCACCGGGGTTAAAAAGGCACTCGTAATTGCGCCCGCACTTACCGTACCGCCATCAAAGGCTAAACCAACGAATAATGTTGGTGTAAAGTAAATTAAACCAATTGTAATTACATAAAAAGGTACGATAAACCATAAGATATTAATATCTAAAATTGTTTTAATAACTGCAAAGAATGTCGCTAAGCCAACGGAAATACCTAAAGCCATTTTAATTGTATTTTTAGAAATGCTTCCGCTAGTTAATTCATCAACCTGCTCACAGAATACAACAACACTTGGTTCGCTTAAAGTAATTGCAAAGCCAAGTACAAACGCTAGTGGTAAAAGTAGCCACCACAGTTTTTCACTCATCATAAATTGTTTGCCAATATATTTACCAGCAAACGCTAACCCAAAGTCTGTCGCTGCAATAAAAATAAATAACCCAACAAAAACAACAAGTGATGCAATTATTATTTGACCAATTTTTCTTCGCGGCAACTTAATAAAGAATGCTTGGAAAATAAGAAAAATTAACACAAGCGGAAAGACCGCAAGGGCGACTGGCAATAAATTCCCAAGCATTACCGCTAGTAAATCACTATTTTCACCGGGAGTATATACATTAAGTGTGTCACTATTACCAACGATTAATCCATATAAGTAAACAGTAATAATTGGACCAATTGCCGCAATACCAACAATCCCAAAACTATCTTCTGCACTTTTATTGCGACTAACAGTATGGGAAACACCTACACCTAACGCTAAAATAAAGGGAACACTAATCGCACCTGTTGCCGCCCCACTAGCGTCAAAGCCAAGGGCTTGGAATTGACTTGGAACAAAGAAAATAATAATGATAACTGCTAAATAAAAGAAAAAGAAGATTTTTTTCATACTTACACCTTTTAACAAACGATATACCGCTAAGGCCGTAAATATTCCCATACCAAAACTAGTTACCCAAATAAAGAGTGTGCTATTTATACGTGGGTGAATACCACCAACTTGTGCAGCTAAAACAGTAATGCCTGGTTCCGCCACAGCAGCGAGTAAACTAAATAAAAACGCAAACATCAAGACGAACACTAATTTATTTAGTTTAACGATAGAACTACCTATCAAGTTCCCAATTGGTAAGACACTATAATCTAGACCAGTAAGAAAAATCGCTTGTCCAATAACAACACCGGTATATCCTACCACTAGTTGAATTATCTCAGTATTAGTTTTGACAGGGAAAATAATTCCCGCTACTAAGATAATAACGGCAAGCAGGGGTAAACTTGAGATAAGTGCTTCTTTAAGGTTTTTTAAGAACTTCATATATTTACACCCTTCCTCTTTTTTATACTTTGTAAGTATAACATATTACGACTATTTTAAGATGGCATTAACTTATAACTGCCCTCCTTACAACTTTTTTACATTAATAATTAAATAATGCGTACTATCATTACTTTACGATTTTAATATTGAAAAGTAATTCCGGTTATATTTGACTTTTAGCGTTATTCTCTTTATTATAAAAGAGACTTCTAAAAGTTGTTATTCAAGACTTTTAGCCCCCTATTTACTGCATTTGTAGTGAATACTAATATTTTACGAACCTTTTTGGTGACGTAAAAGGGGGTGGTTATATAGCGATAATTAAAACACACAAAGAAACTTTAAATTGTTTTCGTTTTTTTTACATATATAAGAAAGGAGATTAACTATTC